>DOVG01000235.1 GCA_003520205.1 Lachnospiraceae bacterium | reverse complement strand
GAGAAGGGTTCAGATAATGTAGAAATCACAGTATTAACTATGGGTCTTCCTAAGGCAGAAGATATTCTTCGTGAAGCACTTGCTATGGGTGCAGACAAAGCTGTCTTAGTTACAGATAGAAGACTTGCAGGAGCAGATACATGGGCTACATCACAGACTATAGCAGCAGCTATAAGAAAGCTTGATTATGATCTTATTATAACAGGTCGTCAGGCTATTGATGGCGATACTGCTCAGGTTGGTCCACAGATATCAGAACATCTTGGACTTCCACTTATATCATATGCTGAAGAACTTAAGGTAGAAGGTGATTCAGTTATAGTTAAGAGACAGTATGATGACAGACATCATATTCTTAAGGCTAAGATGCCTTGTCTTATTACAGCTCTTTCAGAATTAAATGAGCCTCGTTATATGACACCTGGTGGAATCTTCGATGCTTTCGAGCAGGAGATTACAGTATGGGATAGAGATGCACTTGATACACTTGATGACAGCAATATGGGACTTAAAGGTTCTCCAACACAGATTGCCAAGGCTTCTGATAAAGTTGCCAAGGGTGCGGGTGAAAAGATTGCACCTGAAACAGCAAGTGAAGCAGCTGACTTCATACTTGGCAAGCTTGCAGAGAAGTTTATCATTTAGTTATTATTAACGGATATATAGGAGGACTAAAAATGTCATTAGAAGAATATAAGGGTGTATATGTCTTTGCTCAGCAGATAGATAACCATATCACTGAGATAACATATGAGCTCATGGGAAAAGCTATCGAGCTTGCAAAAAATCTTGACACTGAAGTTGTCGCTGTACTTTGCGGTTCTGAGATAGAAAATAAAGTATTCCACTTGAAGGAACATGGTGCAGACAAAGTTATTCTTATAGATGATCCAGAACTTAAAGAGTACAGAACAGAACCATATGCACATGCTCTTTCAGAAGTAATAAAAGAATATAAGCCGGATGTATTCCTTATCGGTGCTACAGCTATCGGTCGTGATCTTGCTCCTCGTGTATGTGCAAGAGTTCATACCGGACTTACAGCTGACTGTACATCACTTGAGATAGGTGATTTTCCTTTAGTAGCCATTCCAGGTAAAGAAGCTTTACAGAAGCATAATCAGCTTCTTATGACAAGACCTGCATTTGGTGGAAATACTATAGCTACTATTGCATGTCCTGATTTCAGACCTCAGATGGCAACAGTCAGACCTGGTGTTATGAAGAGATCACCTAAGGAAGTCGGTAGAGAGTGTGAGGTTATCAAGTTTAATCCTGGCTTTACACCGGATGAGAAGTATGTTGAGATACTTGATATCATTAAGAGTGTTTCAGAGACAGTTGATATTCAGAAGGCTAAGATTCTTGTTGCAGGTGGTAGAGGAGTTGGTTCTGCAGAGAACTTCCAGATACTTAGAGATCTTGCTGATGCTCTTGGTGGTGAAGTTGCATGTTCTCGTGCAGTTGTTGATAATGGATGGCTTCCAAAGGATCTTCAGGTAGGTCAGACAGGTAAGACAGTAAGACCACTTGTTTACTTTGCAATCGGTATATCAGGTGCTATACAGCATACAGCCGGTATGGAAGAGTCTGAAATTATTATTGCCATTAATAAGGACGAATCAGCGCCTATATTCGATGTAGCAGATTACGGAATAGTTGGAGATCTTAATAAGATAGTTCCACTTATTACAGAAGGAATCAAAGCAAGTAAAGAAGCTGGAATAGAAGACTGATTATAAATTATGTTTTATTATGGGCATCTCTTTAAGTCTGTTAAAGGGATGCCTTTATTATTTTTTTGTGAAGAGAAAATATTATTCTTTTAAAAGAAGGATTATTGAGATATAATGACATAAGTGTCTGAAGAACGCTATATGTCTAATAAGACTTAATAATTCAAGTAACAGGAGGGAAATATGGATCCAAGAAGCAGTAACAGACAGAAAACTACTACTGGTAATTCTAAAGGAGTTCATCGTCGTGGTGAAGGTCTTGGAACAGGTCCTGTAGGAAGACAGGATGCTTATTCTGGTAGAAAAGCTGCATCGTCAGGTGGAGGAAACAGAGCTGCTAAGATAGGCGGTGGATCAGGTACTCTTATAATAATCATCATTATTATTTTTATGATGATGCGAGGTGGTGGATCAGGTACATCTGGTGGTTCATCTACAAGTGGACTTGGATCAGGAATGAATGATTATACATCATCCAGCACAAGTAATATAGGCAGTGTTTCCAGCAATACCTCTTTTGGAGATGTTGGAAGTCTCTTTGGTGGTTTCTCCGGTGCATCAACTACAAGCGGATGGCAGAATAACCTTAACAATACAGGAAAGCTTAATAAAGATATAGCGCCTGAAGCACGTGAAAAAAGAACTAAGATACTTGGTAATGGACAGGATACCTGGACAATTATGGTATATATGTGTGGAACTGACCTGGAGTCCAGAAGTGGTATGGCTTCAAATGACCTGGGAGAGATGGCATCAGCAAATATTCCTGATAATGTAAATCTCATTATATATACTGGTGGATGTAATGGATGGAAGACAAGTGGTATAAGTAATAAGACTAATCAGATATTCAAGCTTGAAAGCGGAAGAATGCAGCAGCTTGTAGCGGATGATGGCGATAAGCCTATGACAGATCCTGATACTCTGGTACATTTTCTGGATTATTGTGAATCTAATTATTCTGCAAATAGAAAATGCCTTATATTCTGGGATCATGGTGGCGGTTCTATAACCGGTTACGGTTATGACGAGAAGCATAAAAATGAAGGTTCTATGGATCTTTCAGAAATCAACCAGGCGCTTAAGAAGTCAGGTCAGACATTTGACTGGATAGGATTTGATGCATGTCTTATGGCTACGCTTGAGACAGCTCAAATGTGCAGTAATTATGCGGATTATCTTATTGCTTCAGAAGAAACTGAACCGGGTATCGGCTGGTACCATACTAAATGGGTTAATGCAGTTGGTGAGAATACATCTATTCCTACTATTGAGCTTGGTCAGATTATTGTTGATAGTTTCGTAGAAGAATGTAACAGAGTATGTGGAGGTCAGAAGACAACGCTTTCTGTTATTGACCTCGCAGAGTTCTCGGCTACAGTACCTTCTAAACTAAATGCATTTTCAACTGCAACAACATCTCTTATTAAGGGGAGTGATTATAAGACAGTATCAGATGCAAGAGCTGGTTCAAGAGAATTTGCTACTTCATCTAAAATAGATCAGATAGACCTTGTTAACTTTGCTAATTCGATTGGTACAGAAGAAGCAAAAGCTTTGTCAGAAGCTGTGCTTGGTGCAGTAAAGTATAATAAGACATCCAGATCTATGACAAATGCATATGGCGTATCTATGTATTTCCCATATAAGAAGGCATCCAAGGTTGGTACTGTAACAGCAATCAATAAAGAGATAGGTGTAGATAATGAGCTTAATAAGTGTATGCAGGCTTTTGCAGGACTTGAGACAACAGGTCAGGTATCAGCAGGTGGACAGGGTTCTGCATACAGTTCACTCCTTGGAATGGGAGGAACAGGTACTTCTGCCGGAACTATATCAGGCTCAGATGCAATAGGTTCTCTTCTTAGCGCATTCCTTGGTGGGGATAGAAGTATTGAAGGAATGGATAGTGCTGATGCACAGTACATGAATGATACGGCTGTTTATGACGCTGATGGTGCTGCTGAGTTCGTAGCTAATAATCAGTTTGATCCGTCGAAGCTTGTATGGAAAGAGCAGAGTGATGGCACGCATCAGCTTGAACTATCAAAGGCTGACTGGAATCTTATCCAGAATCTTCAGGTCAATATGTTTGTTGATGATGGAGAAGGCTATGTAGACATGGGACTTGATAATCTATACTATTTCACAGAAGACGGTAAACTCATCGGTGAAACAGATAATACATGGTTTTCAATCGATAATCAGCCGGTAGCTTTCTACTATGAAGATACAACTGAAACAGAAGATGGTGAAACTATTGTAACCGGACGCGTTCCTGCTTTTGTAGACGGTGTTAGAAGTAATCTGATTATAGTTTTTGACAATGCTCATCCATCAGGTTATATAGCTGGAGCAAGATTTGATTATTCAGATGATATGAATGAAATGGGTATAAAAGACCTGGCTGAAATGACAACAGCCAAAGGTGTTACAGAGATATCAGAAGGAGCTAAGATAGACTTCATATGTGATTTCTATGATTATGATGGAAATTATCAGGACAGTTATATGCTGGGTGATCAGTGGACATATAGTAATAATGCCACACTTAGTTATGAAAATGTCGGAGCTAATTCCAAAGTATCGTATCTTCTTACAGATATATATAATTCAGAATACTGGACACCTGCACTTGATCAGAAATAATCAGTAAATAAAAATCCTCGACTTAACATATAGTGAGTCGAGGATTTTTTT
>DOVG01000155.1:5410-6409 GCA_003520205.1 Lachnospiraceae bacterium | reverse complement strand
TTGCTTCAGCATCCCACATGCGAAGTGTATTAACCACATTATTACCATAACCTACTATTGGCATATCATATGGTACTGCACGTACTGACTGATATCCCTCCTGTATGAAATGATTACGTCCATCTTTATTCTCTACACGCACATAGCCGCCGAACTTAACTTCAACAGCGTACTCAGCACGCTTAACTTCAAATGGAAATCCATTTCTAAGCCAGTCATCCGGCTCTTCAAGCTGATATCCATCTACTATAGCCTGTTTAAACATACCATAGTGATATCTGATACCACATCCATATGCAGGATATCCAAGAGTTGAAAGTGAATCCAGGAAACATGCAGCAAGACGTCCAAGACCACCATTTCCGAGTGCCGGATCTCTCTCCTGATCTTCGATAAAGTTTATATCAAGTCCCATTTCGTCAAGGGCTTTCTTTATATCTTCATAATATCCCAGATTCAGAAGATTATTTCCTAAAGCACGACCTACCAGAAATTCCATAGAGAGGTAATATACCTTCTTAACATTCTTCTCTTTATATACTTTATGAGTAGCTATCCATCTGTCGATGATATCATCCTTACATGAATAGCTGACAGCCTGATATATCTCCTGTGGTGATGCCTCATCAAGAGTCTTACGATAAAGCATTTTAACATTTGCAGCTATTTCCTTCTTAAAGCCTTCCTTGTCAAACTTCGCCATTTTTTTCATTAGCAATCCTCCTTAACAGGCTTTTCAGCCTTATTCAGAATAACATGTTAGCTTAATATCTATCTTTCAACACCGAACTTAACTGCTTCGCCGTTGATATTCCACTCTTTTGTAAATCCTGATACAGAACCGGAAATAATCTCATCTGCAAGTACTGCAGCCTTGATCTTATCTTTATTATTCTGAACTATTTCCAGAATCTTATCATTTTCATCTACATAGAACTTAATTCTGTCGGTAACTTCAAAGTCTGCTTCTTTACGCATGGACTGAACCTTTGAGATGAT
>DOVG01000155.1:0-5354 GCA_003520205.1 Lachnospiraceae bacterium | reverse complement strand
TCTCTTACAAATCCTTCCTCGATAAGTTCAGGAGTAAGCTTTGTATCGATAACAACAGTTACTGAGTTATCTCCGAAGGTAGCATAATCTCCACTTTCTACAACATCTATAAGAAGATCTTCCTCTGTAAGTTCTATATCCTGTCCATCTACAGTGAATTTAAGAGCACCTTCTGTCTTAAGGTCACTATATGCTTTATTACCATCAGGAATATCTGCAAGATACTGTCTAATAGCACCTACTACCTTACCATACTTAGGACCTACTGTCTTCAGCTGTGGTTTAAAGGTATAGGTTGAGAATGAGGACATATCATCTGTAAATTCAACATTCTTGATGTTCAGCTCATCCTTGATGATATCTATATAGAACTCATCAAGAGTCTGATCAGCCTTGATGTACATATTTGCGATAGGCTGACGGTTCTTGATATTAGCAGCATTACGTGCAGCACTACCAAATGTCTTGATGGCAAGTACTTCACCCATAGCCTTCTCAAGTTCGTTATCTATCATAGATTCATCTACTTCCGGATAATCACATAGATGAATACTTTCAGGAGCTGTCTTATCTACATTTCTGACAAGGTTCTGATATATACTTTCTGTCATGAATGGCACCATAGGTGCAGCAACCTTACATATGGTAACAATAGCAGTATAAAGAGTCATATAAGCATTTATCTTATCCTGCTCCATACCCTTAGCCCAGAATCTCTCACGGCAGCGTCTTACATACCAGTTACTCATATCATCAACGAACTCTGCAAGAACTGCAGCTGATTCAGGTATCTTATATGCTCCAAGATTTTCATCAAAAGTCTTAACTGTTGTACTAAGCTTTGAGAGCAGCCACTTATCCATTACAGACAGCTTATCATACTCAAGGCTGTACTTTGTAGGATCAAACTGGTCGATTTCTGCATAAAGTGTATAGAATGCATATGTATTCCAAAGTGTTCCCATGAACTTACGCTGGCCTTCCATAACTGCGTCTTCATGGAATCTGTTAGGAAGCCATGGCTGTGAATTAGTATAGAAATACCATCTGATAGCATCAGCACCATACTTCTCCAGAGCTTCCATAGGATCAACTGCATTTCCCTTGGACTTACTCATCTTCTGACCATCTTTATCCTGAACATGACCAAGCACGATAACATTCTTGTATGGTGCCTTGTCAAAGAGAAGTGTAGATATAGCCATCAGTGAATAAAACCATCCACGAGTCTGGTCTACTGCTTCTGATATGAAGTCAGCAGGGAAATGTTCATTAAACACATCTTCATTTTCAAACGGATAATGCCACTGTGCAAATGGCATTGCACCTGAATCGAACCAGCAGTCTATAACCTCCGGAACTCTTCTCATTGGCTTACCGCAATCAGGACAGGTTAGTACCACTCCATCAACAAATGGTCTGTGAAGCTCTATTGTTTCCGGAACTTCGCTTCCATCTTCCATCTTGCCTTTCTCACGGAGCTCTGCTATAGAACCGATGGATTCACGTTTGCCACATTCAGCACACTCCCATACATTCAGAGGTGTTCCCCAGTAGCGATCACGGGAAAGTCCCCAGTCCTGAACGTTCTTCAGCCACTCACCGAAACGTCCCTTACCGATTCCTTCCGGAATCCAGTTTACTGTATTGTTATTAGCAACCATACGGTCACTTACTTCTGTCATCTTGATGAACCATGATTCTCTTGCATAGTAGATAAGTGGTGTATCACATCTCCAGCAGAAAGGATAATCATGTTCAAACTTCGGTGCTGAGAAAAGAAGATTTCTTGATTCAAGATCTACAAGAACCTTTGGATCAGCATCCTTTACAAAGAGTCCTGCGAAAGGTGTCTCTTCTGTAAGATTTCCTGCAGCATCTACAAACTGTACAAACGGAAGATCATATTTACGTCCTACACGTCCATCATCCTCACCGAATGCAGGAGCTATATGAACAATACCTGTACCGTCTGACATAGTTACATAATCATCTGCTACTATGAAATGACCTTTCTTATGCTGCTTTGCTGCAGCAGCACCGGCTGCCTCATAAAGAGGCTCATATTCTCTATATTCGAGGTCTTTACCGACATACTCTTCTATTATCTGATAAGCCTTGCCACCTGTTACTGAAGTATCATACTTCAGAACCATCTCTCCAGCCTCATTCTTAACTTTCTCCTCAGCCATAGGACCAAGTACTGTGTCGAGAAGAGCCTTAGCCATGATATATGTATAACCATCACAGGCCTTTACCTTAACATAGGTCTCTTCAGGATTTACACAAAGAGCCACATTTGAAGGAAGTGTCCAAGGTGTAGTTGTCCACGCAAGAAAATAATACTGCTCTTCGCCTTCAGCTACCTTTGCCTTGAAACGTACAACTGCAGATCTTTCTTTAACAGCCTTATAACCCTGAGCAACTTCATGTGATGAAAGTGGAGTTCCACAACGAGGACAGTATGGAACTACCTTGAAACCTTTATACAGAAGTCCCATATCCCATATCTTCTTGAGTGCCCACCACTCAGATTCTATATAATCATTATGATAAGTAACATAAGGGTCGTCCATATCAGCCCAGAAGCCAACCTTACCTGAGAACTGCTCCCACATACCCTTATATTTCCATACAGATTCTTTACATTTACTTATAAATGGTTCAATTCCGTACTCTTCTATCTGTTCCTTACCATCTATTCCTATTTCCTTCTCGACCTCAAGCTCAACAGGAAGACCGTGTGTATCCCATCCGGCCTTACGGATGATCTTATGTCCCTTCATAGTCTGGTAACGAGGAATCATATCCTTTATAACACGTGTAAGAACGTGTCCTATATGAGGCTTACCATTTGCTGTTGGAGGGCCGTCATAAAATGTATAGGTAGGAAGATCCTGCTTCTCATCTATACTCTTCTCAAATATTTTTTCCCTGTTCCAGAAGTCAAGAACTTCTGATTCATTCTGAACAAAATTCAGTTTTGTCGAAACCTTGTTATACATTGTTTCTTGTCCTTTCAGGTTTTATCATATTTTCCTTTATATGTATAAATCTCATGGCTATATTCCACAAGACATTATCGTGCATAATTATACCATTTACATGTTAATACTGTCAATTTTTAGTATTTATAAAAAGAAGGGTTGACAAACCGGCATAAAAAGATTTAATCTTGCGTAAGACATAGTTTGAAAGTAGGTGAAAAAAATGGCAGAAGAAGTATTCAATGCAGGAAATGCAGATACATCTAATATAACTACAACAATGATGGATGGTCAGGGCGGTGTTGAACCTTCTCAGAAAGTATATGGCGCAGCTCCTAAGAAGCCTGAACCAACAGAACTTCCGGTTGATGAGGACGGTATCATTCAGTACGTCAATAAAGATATGCTTATAGGAGATATCATATCATGGTATCCGGACGCTGCTCTCGTGCTCATGAAGTGTGGTATGCACTGTGTATCATGTGGAGTATCCCAGTACGAATCACTGGATCAGGCATGTGCTGTTCACGGTCTGTATACAGACGATGTAGCTAAGGTCGTAAATGATTTCCTGACACAGACACTTGCCGGCGAAGCTGCTCAGCCACAGGAATAATCTTTTTAATATGGTTATTTGTCCCTGACATTTTGTCGGGGACTTTTTTCTTGTATCACTACCTTAAGCTTCCATCATAACCAAAGCTCTGATAAATGACCTCCATAACGATGAAGAGCTTGATTCTGCCATCAGTTTTTGTAAAACTCATGGCATCATTTCCATAGCTCTCAGTGTTAAAGATGCCAGCAGAGAATATTTAACCAGTATAAAGGATGCCAGTCTGTGTATTCTCATTTATTCTACCGACAAAGCAAAGCTTGCTGATGAACTATACAAAATGGGTGCTGATACTATATGCACCAACACCCTTAGTCCCAGACTTGATTCTATAATTAAATTCAAGAATATATTTCCAATTAAAAGATGTAGGTGTCAAAAGTACCTTTTAGCTCTTTGACAATCTCTTCAGACTTGACACATACATCTTAACTCTGAGCGTATCCCTCGCCATAACAAAAACCGTCTTCAGGCTTATCTTGGATTTATCACTCTTATTACGGGAGAAGTTTACTATTACAGGCATCTCTGTAATAGTAAGTCCCATCTTGTTTGCAATAGCCAGAAGTTCTATATCAAAAGAAAAACCACCTGTTCGCATAAGTTTTAAAACTGGCTTTATCTTCTCAGTTCTAAAAAGCTTAATTCCCGTCTGCGTATCCTTTACACCAAGCCCAAAAAGGAACTTTATGATGGTATAGTACCCGGCACTTAATACCTTTCTTACAAAAGGATACTCAACCTCTGAATCCTTATGCAGCTTTGAACCGATTACTATATCATACTGATTCTCATCATTTTCGGCTAAACCATCCGCCTTCTTCAGAAATCCCTCGAGCATATGTGGCGGAAGTTCTAAGTCAGCATCAAGAAAAGCGACATACTCAGACTTTGCAGCGAGCATACCCCTTCTCACTGCATAGCCTTTACCCTTATTATTCTGATAAGTTATATATCCGATTCTTTTATCCTGAAGACTTGCTCTTTTTATCTCAATTTCCGTATCATCGCTACTTCCATCATTAACAGCAAGTATTCGAAAGCTGTCGCAGAACCTTTCAACCTGTGTAACGGTTTCTATTAGATTTTTGTATATACGTGTCCCCTCATTATAGCAGGGCATTACTATCGTAAGTTTAATCATTTTTGGTGTTTTCCTTCTGTAATCCCAATACATTAAGCAGAGATATGTTACCTGTCTGAATACATATCCTCATAGTATTTCTGATAATTTCCGCTGGTCACATTCTTCATCCATTCCTCGTTTTCGAGATACCACTGAATAGTAAGTCTGATTCCATCCTTGAACATAGTTTCAGGATACCAGCCTATCTCCTTCTTAATCTTATCAGGAGCTATAGCATAGCGTCTGTCATGACCTTTTCTATCTGTCACATATGTAATAAGATCCTTAGTTACATTTGCCTTTCTTGGGTCTGAATCAGGAAGAAGCTCCTGAAGTGTTTCAATTATTATATTAATAATCTCTATATTCTGCTTCTCATTATGACCACCGATATTATATCTCTCTCCGATGCGTCCCTCTTCTGTAGCCATATCGATACCCTTTGCATGATCCATAACATAGAGCCAGTCACGGACATTCTTACCATCACCATATACCGGAAGATTCTTTCCAGCAAGGCAGTTATTTATGATAAGAGGAATCAGCTTCTCAGGAAACTGATATGGACCGTAGTTATTTGAACAGTTAGTTATTACTGCAGGGAAATGATAAGTATCTACATACG
>DOVG01000172.1 GCA_003520205.1 Lachnospiraceae bacterium | reverse complement strand
AGTGCAAGTATTATCCTGGGGTATACCTATTATAAGGTTGACTTCGATTCTTCTATAAATTCAAAGGTCATGATGATAGCCTCGGCAGCCCTTATTCTTGTTTATGCCCTTCTTCTTTCGACAAATGATATCAAAGGCAGTGCCAGAGTGGTTTTCGATGTGATTATGGCATCAGTCATGATGGTTGAGGTGCTTTTAAATGCAGGCTTCGGCTTTGCAAAGCATGGAGGAGCTGATGGAGAGTATTATCTTCAGTATTCCTATACTATGCAGGAAACTGTAAGTGAGGTGGAGAAGCTTGCAAATGTAAAGGGACTTACTTTCTATCGTTCAGACATAGTTTCGCCAATCATGCTTGATGAAAATACTTATGCAAATCTGAAGAGTATAGGAACATTTTGTACTACAGTAAGAGGAGATATGGTAGATGCCATGAATCATCTGGGATTCTATACTGGTGCAAATGAATATCTCTTCCTTGGCTCTAATCCTGTAACAAATGATCTGTTAGGCGTCAGATATATATATCTGAGAGATGGAGATTTCTACCCGGCTGAAGAGGATTATAACCTGGTTTATAATTCAGACAGAACCAGGGTGTTAGAGAATAAAAATGCTATGTCTCTGGCTTATGGTGTGGATGAAGCTCTTGAAAACTGGGATACAAATACGAATGATGCGGCTAAGGTACTTAATGACTTCGCATATAAATCATCGGGAGTAGGTGAAGTTCTGGAAGAGGTAAATCCTGTATATGCAGTATCAGGTGAGAACTGTGAGCCGGAGTACAGCTCAGATAGTCCTAATACTATATTTTATTCCGGAGGAGAAGGAGATACTATAACCATTAACGCAACCATGGTTGTTTCCGACAAGGGAAGGTATATGGTTAATATACGTGCAAATTATCTGGAAAATATGGTTTATTATCTGAATGATGAGGAACAGGCCAGCGGAAGATATTTTACACAGCTTTTTGATATGGGAGAATTAAATCCCGGAGATATAGTCAGATTCAAGCTTGAATTTAATGATGGCTATTCTTCTGAGGGCAGTGTGTCCATGTTTATGTCCATGCTGAATAAGGATAATCTGACTAAGCTGAGAGGTGCTCTTCAGAAAAATGAAATGTATGTAACAGACCTTTCGGATAATGAGGTGATTGGAACAGTAAATATGGGGCAGAATCAGTACCTGTTTACTACTATTCCTTATGATGAAGGATGGCGTGCATATGTGGATGGTGAAGAGGTTGATGTGGAAGAAACCGGAGATGGATTTCTGGCTATATGGCCTGATGCAGGTCAGCATGAAATAGTGTTAAGATTTGTTCCACAGGGATTTAAGCTCGGACTGCTTATCAGTATATGTGGCTGGATAACATTTGTGGCTCTAAATGTTTTTTTTAAACCTCATGAAAAGTAAAGTATTCGTTGACCAGCTATATGAAAAGAGATATAATCAAAATTAGCTAATTATACTCGATATAGTTGTCTGTTCGAGTATTATATACAATATACGAGGGGTGTTATTATGGATAAACTCAGAAAGATGGAACCGCTTAAGCTTGCGATTATCACTGCTGCAGTTATAGCTGTACTCGGTATCATAGGAGTATTAGTTTCGAAGAATCTGGTTGCAGTTGGAATAGTAATGGTGATACTTCAGGCATTAGCGGTCTTTGTTATTATAAACGACGGGTCCGGGCAGGCAAAGGGAAAGATCCAGAGTGACAAATATAGAAAACTTTTTAAGAATCTTCCGATAGGTTTTGCTCAGGCTAAGATTATCATGGACCATACAGGCGATGTAATCGGATATCAGGTTGAAGATGCTAACAATACATTTGGCAGCTATTTCGGACTTGATAAGGAAGCTTTTATCGGTAAAGTGCTTGGAGAAAGTAATATCGAAGTACTTCAGGATATAAATGCATGGTTTAAGGCATACAATACATCAGGTACAAAAGAGGGTGACCTGATGGATGTTGAAATAACTATGGAGAAGCTGGGCAAAGTCTTCAATACAGTTATGTATAAGTCTGAAGCTGATTATATCAATATGGTAGTTATTGATGTAACAGAGCAGAAGGAGACTGAAGCTAAGCTGTCTAAAGCTATTGAGGATGCTAATGCAGCATATAAGACTCAGGCTGAGTTCCTTGCAAATATGAGTCATGAGATTCGTACACCTATCAATGGTATTCTTGGTATGATTCAGCTTACACTCATGGCTGATGATCTCCAGGCTGACTACAGAGATAACCTGATTACAGCAAAGAACTGTGCTGACAATCTGCTCAGACTTATAAATGATATTCTTGATATCAGTAAGCTTGAAGCAGGTAAGTATAAGATTAAAGAAGAGATATGTGACATCAAGGCTTCCATAGAGGAAACTGTAGCTGCACATGTTCCGGCAGCAGATGGTAAGAATATAGCTCTTGATCTTTCATTTGGTAATAACATGCCTAAGCTTGTTCGTGCAGACGGACAGCGTATACAGCAGGTACTTAACTGTCTTCTGTCAAATGCTATCAAGTTCACATCAGATGGTGGTGTAAGAGTTAAGATAGCTGCTATAGATGACAAGGAAGATATGATCAAGCTTCGTATGGCAGTAGCTGATACCGGAATAGGTATATCGGATTCTGATATGAGCAAGCTCTTTGTCAGATTCTCACAGGT
>DOVG01000017.1 GCA_003520205.1 Lachnospiraceae bacterium | reverse complement strand
TTAAAGCGGTACGCGAGCTGGGTTCAGAACGTCGTGAGACAGTTCGGTCCCTATCCGGCGTGGGCGTAAGATATTTGAGAGGAGCTGTCCTTAGTACGAGAGGACCGGGATGGACGGACCGCTGGTGTACCAGTTGTATTACCAAGTGCATAGCTGGGTAGCCAAGTCTGGAACGGATAAACGCTGAAGGCATCTAAGCGTGAAGCCAACCTCAAGATGAGATATCTCTTAAGACCCCTTGAAGACTACAAGGTTGATAGGCTCTGGGTGTAAGCATGGTAACATGCTCAGCTGAGGAGTACTAATAGGTCGTGAGCTTTTCCTAAAAGTAGATACAGATAGATGATTGTTTGAATGTATGAAGTTTTGAGGGTTCATAAACCTAAATAAAAAACTCGATTTGCAAATGCAAATCGAGCTTTTATAATAGGGGGTTGGTCTACCGGTATGATAGGGGTCTCCAAAACCTTTGGAAGGGGTTCGATTCCCTTACCCCCTGAGAAATTAAAAGCCTTGTAAACAGTACGTTTGCAAGGCTTTTCTTACGTTTTATTGTATCTAATTTGTATTTTGATCCAGAGATTTATTCTTTTGATTTTTTTTATGCTCTTTTTTCTCAATATACATAAGTGTGTCAGCTTCTCTTAAGTATTCTTCAGACAAGGATGTAAGAGATATGTTGTCGCATGTTTTAGGTGTTGCAATAAAGCATCCGATACTTATAGATATATTAAAAGGTTTTTCATCGTTTTCACATGTTATATCAATGATTTTTCTTATTTTTTCTATGTATTTATTCTTTTTTTCTTCATTATAATTATTTGCCAGAACTACAAATTCATCTCCGCCTGAGCGTATGCATATTTCATTTCCAAGAGAAGCTTTACGCATAGCTTTTCCTATAGTGCATAGACAGTAATCACCTTCATCGTGGCCGTATGTATCATTTATATATTTCATGTTATCCATATCTATAACAAATACTGCGATATCTCTGTTTTTTTCCAGAGCATCTTTATAGTATTTCGGAAAATTAATTGCATAACCGCGACGATTAAATAATCCTGTTAGCATGTCAGTCATGTACAGACTTTCTAATTCATTGAGAGAACGTTTAAGTTCTTTCTTTAAACGCCAGTTTTCTAACATCGAGCCGATATTTATAAACCAAGTCTTGATATTTGTCTGAGCAAGTTCTTCAAGGTCCGGCGAAACTATAAAGTATCCCATGAAATATTGAAGATGATGAATCGGAACCAGATAATAACTTTCAGAATCATTCATAAGCCTGTCAGGCAGATATTGACCTCTGGGGAGTTTTTCACGTTTGATTGATTTTTTATTATATATTCCGCATACAACTCTGAAGTCTGCATCTTTCAGATCTTCGTGGGATTTTACAATCTTTTGCTGTTCCCAGTTGTCCATTAGACATAGAATAGCATTATTGAAGCCGTTTCCTTTGCAGCAGTTAGCTTCAATGACATCAAATACATCATCATCAGTCTCGGCATTTGACATCATGATGATCATGTCAGTTATTGATTCGGACAGTTGCCCCAGTTTAACAATTGTATTATTGTATGATTCTCTAAGATCATCCTGCTTATATATTTTCTTTGGTTCACAGCCACAGCTTTGCCGTTTCATAATTATTCCTGGTTCAGCCACAACATGAGGTACCTGCTTTTTGTTCCACAGATCTACCAAAATATTGATTCCATTTTTACCTACTTGCTCGAATGGCTGGGAAGAAGTGGTGATTGAAGGATCGTTATAATTGGCCTGAATAACATCGTCATATCCGGTTACTATAACATCTTCCGGTACAGAGAAGCCTTTTTTGTCAAGAGCTTCTATCACGCCTATAGCCATATAGTCATTTGCACATACTATAGCGTCAGGAAGTATTTTATCTACATTATGGACATATCTGTCAAGAATCTGATTTACTACACGTTCACCACAATCATACCAAAGATTTCCCTGAATTATGCGGTTGTCTTCATTTGGAAGATGATACTTATCCAGTGTTTTTTTGAAGACCTGTACACGATCTCTTGAGAATGACATTTCAAGTCTTCCAGCTACATGAACAAGATCTTTACATCCGTGCTCCACAATCAGATGTTCGATAAGCTCCATAAAAGATCTTTCCTGGTCATTTACGACATTATAAGAAAAATCATGGATATCTCCAAGAGTTACAACAGGACATGGAGCATTTCTTTTAAGCTCATTTAACGGATCTATAATAATTTCAGGCATGTAACTGTCAAATGCAATAAGTCCGCTGTATTTATTTAAATCTGGAAGATGATATATAGCGAATTCACCTATATCATAATTAGTGAGCTCAGTATATTCGAGATTACTGTAGTTATCACTGAAGATAGTGTAGAACAGTAGTTTCACATTATTTCTTTTGGCGGCCATAATGGCTCCGTATTGTGTTTTTCTGACCATATCACGGTAAATGTCAGCAACAAATGCGGCAACAAGTTTTCTTTCCATAGCTTACCTCATAAATATTATATAGCACGTATTATAAAGTAATAATACTAATCAAAAGATTTATGTGAATTGGTAATAAAATTATATCATATACATTACAAATATCATATTTTTTTATTGACGAAATTCATTTTACGTATAAAATAAATCTATGTGACTTATTAAGATAATATAATTAATAAAGGAGTATTGTATAACGGATATGTTTAAAATAATGTCGCCTTCGGAAGCTGTAGATATGATTAATGATGGGGATGTCATATGTGTAAATTCGTTTCTTGGAATTGAAAATCCAGTAGAAATGCATGATGCGATATATAAGAAGTATAAAGAAACGGGTTCTCCTTCACATCTTACTATTATTTCAAGCGCAGGATTTGGTCTCTGGGACGAGAATAAGAATGCAGAAGGTTATATAAGAGATGGTGCGGTAGATAAGCTGATATGTGGACATTTTGGAGCTATGTACAGTACTAAGAAGCTTGTGCTGGAGGACAGATTTGAAGCTTATAATCTGCCACTTGGTTGTATCTCTCATGCTATAAGGGCACAGGCTGGTGGAATTCCTGGCGCTTTATCAAAGGTTGGACTTGATATATTTGTTGATCCAAGAATAGACGGTCCCGGTATAAATAACATATCCAAAGATGATTCTCTCGTGAAAATAGTAGAAGTAGATAATGAGGAATTTTTGTATTATAAGCTTCCTAAAATAGATATAGCGCTAATAAAAGGAACGGCGGCTGATAGAAGAGGCAATATATCTTTTGATGATATGTATATGTCTGGAGATGCTCTCTCCATATGTCAGGCGGCTAAGGCAAATGGAGGTAAGGTAATAGTTCAGGTTGATAAACTTGTAAGAAAGCCTTCCAGACCTCGTAATGCAATTATTCCGGGCTGTCTAGTAGATGCAATCGTAGTGGTAGAACAGGAACCGCTTGGAAGTGGATATGAAGCTCTTACCGGTAGTTTCGAGATACCTTCCGGACAGTGGGATATGTGGGTTGAGATAATTGACAGAATGTCTGCCTCAGAGAGAAAGAATAGTGTTGTCGCAGACATAATAGGAAGAAGAGCTTCTCAGGAATTAAAAGAAGGTGACATAGTTAATATAGGAGTTGGTATACCTGAATCGGTTTCAAGATATGCAAAAGAAAGCGGTATACTAAATAAGATAACCCTTACAGTTGAGTCGGGCGGTGTTGGTGGTTTTCCGGCATCAGGACCGGTATTTGGGGCTATGATAGGAGCAGCTTCAGTATATGATATGGCCAATCAGTTTGATCTGTATGATAATGGTGGTCTGGATATATGCTTCATGGGGGCTCTTGAGGTAGATAAGTATGGAAATGTAAATGCACATAGAGGAAATGGTTCTTTTGCAGGAATAGGCGGTTTTGCAAATATCACTGCAAAGACTGCTACTGTTGTATTCTGCTTATCGTTTACAGCAAAAGGTCTCTTTGTTGAAGAAGAAAATGGAAAAATCAGTATAGTTCAGGAAGGACGAATACCTAAATTTGTAGAAAAAGTATCAAGTATAAGCTTCTCGGCAAAAAGAGCTCTTAAGAATGGTCAGAGAGTTCTTTATATAACAGAAAGGTGTGTATTCGAACTTACAAAGGATGGTCTAAAGCTTATTGAAGTTTATCCTGGAATTGATAAAGAAGAGGACGTGCTTTCCCAGCTTTCGTTTTCTGTGATAAGTGATTAATATACAAAATAAAAACTCCCGAATGGGAGTTTTTATTTTGTATGCATATGACTAATCATTCTTTGTGAGCTGACCTGCAGTAGTTTCTTCAATCATATCTTCACGAACGAATGTAACAAGATCTTCTTCAGTCATATTCATATCCTGAACTATTCTGTTTGCCTGTCTGTCAATACATCTCTCGAAGTAGTTACGAACGAGACGGGCATTAGCAAAGTTATCTTTCTTGCTTTCTGTCATTCCTCTAAGGTATGTCTCGGCAATAGATGCAGCACTTTCAGTGAGCATATAATCTGTATCTTTACACATATATCTGAATATCTGCATAAGCTCATTACTTGAATAATCAGGGAAGTGAATATACTTATTGAAACGTGAACGAAGACCAGGGTTTGATTCAATAAATTC
>DOVG01000196.1 GCA_003520205.1 Lachnospiraceae bacterium | reverse complement strand
AAGACGAATCAGGAGGATGTAACTGTAGGACCACGATATAAGGGCTATGAGTATTCCTTTATGTTTGATAGTAGTGACGCACAGTATTACTCAGGAAGAGATGATATAGTCAAATCAGATGAGGTATCTGATTATATCGAAATGCAGATTGAACTAGGGGGATATAATATATCTCTTTCAGACTATACTGAGGAGTTCAGGACTGATCTTAATAGAATAATAGATATGTATTATCCTGAGGAGAAGCCGGAGATTGTAGTTGAAAACTTTCTAGAGCCAACGGATATATGGGCTAATCCTGAGGCAAATATCATAACTCTTTCTGACTCTGATTTCACTGAGGTAGCTAAGAAGGCCGGAGTAGATATATCGGGTGCAAATCCTGTTCTGGTTTATGATACAGTCATTCTTTCGACAGATGAATATGAGTTTACATTTGAAGGAGCGCTTAAACCTGCCTATACATCTTATGAAGTAAAAAAGCCTCTTAACTATAAAGTCGGGGAGGAGATACATATGATGTATGGCGAGTATGATGTTAAATCAGACGAAGTCAGAAAGATAGATATACCGGTAACATTTTCAGGTTATATAGATGCAAAGAACATAGAGGAATATTACAGTCTAAAGGGCTCTACTCTGTGGCTTATAGTCCCTGAATCCACAAGTGAGTATATAAGAAGTCTTACTCCAAAGAAGGTTGGGATAATGGGAATAAGACAGATGCTCTTTAATGTTAATACAGATGATTCGAGGCTGATCAGAAATCTGTCCCAGCTTAAGGATGAATTCGATAATAGCGCTATAAGATCGGCGTCACTTACGACAGGACTTACCGATTTTTTGGGTGCTATAACCAGGATAGTAAGTATCGTGGCGACATGCTTCACATTACTAATAGCACTTATCTGTATGCTTAACCTTTATAATTCAGTAATGGGCAGGAGGCTGTCAAGATATCAGGAGCTTTCTGTACTTAAATCCATGGGCATGACCGAAAATCAGAAGAGGAAAATGCTTCTGCTTGAGAATCTTCGTCTGATTCTGAAATCAATAATTTATTCAGGCATTATCACGGGAGTCTTTGTGGCTGCTATAAGATTTGTCCTGAATAGAAGATTTGGTAAGATGAGTTTTACGCTTCCGGTATGGATGATACTTCTAACGGTTGCAGGAAGTGTTATATCACTTCTGCTTTTTACCAGACTTTGCTACAAGGATGATAAGAATATTACCCTGATTGACGAAGTCAGAAATGAGCTTCAGTAATTCTTTGGGGTTTGGGATATTGATTTTGGAGGGCTTATGTCTTATAATGGGCAAAGAGCAAATAATCTGAAGATATTTGAAAATCAGAGGTAAAAATGAAAGTATTTATAGTTGAAGACGATCCGATAATTGTCGAAGGTCTTACCATAGCGCTGAGTCAGGAGGGCTATGATGTGGCTTCCTTCGGAAATGTAACGGACGCAATAAAGGAAATAGAGTCAGAGGCACACTACGATGTGTGCCTTCTGGACGTTAATCTGCCGGATGGAGATGGGTTTCAGGTATGTAAGGCTATACGCAGCAGGTCAGAGGTGCCGGTTATCTTTCTGACTGCCTGCGATGATGAGATACATACGGTTCTTGCTTTTGAGCAGGGAGCGGATGACTATATAGCAAAGCCCTTCCGTATCAGAGAGCTTATAGCCAGAATCAAGGCGATACTCCGTAGAACCAGAAGTGATCAGGGTAAGGAGGTTATAAATGTTGGCGGGAATACCGTTGATATAATGAGTGGAAAGGTTTTCCGTAACGGGGAGGAGATATTTCTCTCTGCAGTGGAATACCGTCTGCTGCTTACCTTTGTTAAAAGCAGGGGACAGCTTCTTACACGCCAGCAGATACTGACAGCAATGTGGGATAGTGCGGGGGACTTTGTAAATGATAATACTCTGACGGTATATGTCAGAAGACTCAGGAAGAAGCTGGAGGAGCCGGGCGATAAACCGGTGATAGTTACGGTTCGTGGTGTGGGCTACCGAATGGAATAGGGAGTATATTCAGAGCTGCATTAGACAAAGTGGTAAAGAATACTTACTTTGGCGATTATTTGACCTGAATGTTACATGGTATGAAGGAATAAGAGTATGGTATATATAATTGTGGGCATCCTTGTTTTAATTATACTAGGACTGATCATTTTCATTTTATTGCAAAAAAGGCGGCAGGAAAGACAGTTGCAGGAGCTTATAGAATATCTGACAAAAGTTCAGGACTTTTCTGAGCTTCCGGGGATGCGCGAGATAAATGAAGGACGAATGGGTATACTTCAGAGTGAGATATATAAGGTGGTTACTATTCTGAAGCAGGAATATTCTGCTGAACATAAGCAGAAAAAGTATATGTCGGATATGATGTCAGATATTTCTCATCAGTTCAAGACACCGCTTACAGCTATATCGCTTATGACTGAGCTTTTGATGAATCCAGAAGTGAGTGAGGAACATCGTCTTGAATATGCAGCAAGGATTGATTCCCAGGTAGGCAAGATGACCTGGCTTATAAAGAATCTTCTGACACTCTCACAGCTTGAGGCAGGAGTTCTGGAAATGAAATCTGAACAGATACCGCTTGCAGATATGATGTCTGAAATAGAGAGCAGTCTGGAGATTATGGCAGAGGCTTCAGAGGTGGAGCTTAAGCTGACGACTCCGGAGGCGCTTATCATCACAGGAGATAAGCACTGGCTTAGAGAGGCATTAACCAACATTATCAAGAATAGTATAGAACATACTGCATCAGGCGGATATGTCAGGGTTACATCCGGTGATAACAATATATTTACTTGTATCACTATAACTGATAATGGAAAGGGTATAGCGCGGGAGCATCTGCCACATATATTTGAGAGATTCTATAAAGCTGATAATACTTCAAAAAACAGCGTTGGTATCGGACTTGCCATGGCGAAACAGATAATCAGTCTTCATGGTGGTACGATCGAAGTAGAAAGTGAAGTTAATAAGGGTACGACATTTACTATCAAGCTGTATCACTAGTGCTGATCAGAAATTGAAGCATTAGTATAGGCTAGTGAAGATACTCTAAAGGCTATGAGAAGCTGGTATAACTTATCGAAGCTGAGTATTTTTCAGGATATATAATTATGAAACAAGCGCTGACTGTGGTATAATCTACAGGCAGCGCTTGTGCGATTTTATGGTTGAAAATGTTTTCAAGCAGATGCTATTAGCGGAAAATTTACGTCAATTATTATCCGCTTACCCTTTCATTAGCTCGCATTTGAAATTGAAATGCTGTCAAGTTCCTCATAATCCTCTGGTGCTGAGGTATTAAATACTTCAGAGCTGATATTTTCACTTTCAAGGCTCTTTCTATATTCAGCAGGACTAACACCAACATACTTCTTGAATTTCTTGTGGAAATAGTCCACGTTCTTATAGCCTACCTGCTCGGCAATTTCATAAACCTTATATTTATCCTCAATAAGAAGCTCCTTAGCGTGGTTGATTCTGATCTTATCAATATAAGTATTGAAGTTCTCACCGAGAGTCTTACTGAATATCTTTCCAAGGTAAGCACTGTTGTAGCCAAAGATAGAAGCGATGGTCTCAAGCTTGATGTTATTTTGATGATTGTGATCGATATAGTAAAGGATATCATCAAAAACACTCTCTCTTGAAGAATTTCCGATTGAACTCATTATCATTTCATATTGCTCTAAAAGGAATTTGTTAATCTGGTACATATAATCAAAAGAGTATATGGCAGAAATAATCTCCGAGTTCGAAGGAAAGGAGATGGATATGTTGCTGTATGTACGGGTGATGTTCTCCTTTATCTGAAGATAAAGATCAGCTATGAAGAACTTGATTCTTGTAATTTTTACATTAAGACCTGACAAATAATCCGTAAGCTCGTTCTGAACATTGGAAAGTGTTCTGCGATTGAAGCTCTGTAGATAATTTGTTATCTGGCTGCAGAAATTATTTAAATCGCCCTGTTCTATATTTGTATTATTTGGGTTGAAGTTGATAAGCTCCTCGAAACTTAAAATGTGCTGACCGCTCTCACAGAAGAAACGGCGGGAGATGAGTTTTTCCGCCTCAACATAGGATTTATAAATATCCCTTGGAGTCCTTACGATTTCACCAAATGCAATGAAGAGATTATCTAGAGGACTGCCCTTTTGAAGCTCTCCGTTCTTATAGTGAGATAGGAAGTTTGCAAATCTGTTCTGGGCAGAGGTGCCTCTTAAAATGATGATCTTTCTGCCAAATGAATTGATATTATCTATTTCATCTACATCATCAACTGATGCTACACTTAAAATGTCATGAAGTGAAAATGAATTGTTGGGAATTATTGAATTGTAGCTTTCTGATATTACTACCTGATACAAATCATCCTGAAGTCCAAAAGTCTCATAAGCGCTGTCAGGAAAATCCACATGACCTATGAGTAATTCTCTGAGCATCTCTTTTCTAGCGAGCTGATGAATCTTTTTGGTATTACCTGATACAGCTCTCTTTTGTTCAAGAGTCTCAAATAATGAGCTGATTGATGAAATGAGCTTATGTCTGGCGATAGGCTTCTCAATAAAACAGCTGATTCCGTAAGGGAAAAGGCTGAGAATACTAGTGAGAGAGGAGTCAGAAGAATGAAGTGAAGGTGTACCTGTCATAACGATCATTCCAGTGAAACCGGATTTACGATAATGCTCAATGTTTTCGTGACACGAAAATTTCGAAGCTAAATCTGAATCGAAAATTATGATATCCATTTTTTCGGAATCAGGGAAAGCAGTAGTTCCATTGTTCGAATATAAAATGACGTCATCGAAAGAAGCTGTAAGCATAGAGCATAACTCGGCCTTGTAAGAGTTATCAAAAGTTTCTATCAAAATATTCCACATAAAAGCCTCCTGGTTAACGAAAAAAAACGAAAATTTACGCTAAAAGGGTCGTTAATCACAAAAATACTGGTAGAAACTATAGTATTTTTTAGCGTAAAAATCAGCTATATAATAAATAAAAAATAAACGATGGATATCGTTTGTATTTAACTAAGCCCATTATAGCGCAAAAAAAGGCAAATATCAATAGAAAATTAAAAAAATACTGTAAAAAATTCAGCATTACGAAAGTTTCGTAAAATTTTAAATGTATTTACTATTTTACGTAAATTTTTAGTGGTAGTTTTTCACTTTACAAAGCCACTGAAATGTAGTAGAATATAACGGAATGTTGTATTTATAAGGGTTTGACAAAAATTTACATATAAATATCGGCATAATATTTTTGTCTGATTTATTTTCAGACATAGGAGATAGTAATGGATTTTAAATATGGAGTAAAGAAAGGGCTCCCAATAGCGATAGGTTATTTTCCGGTTTCCTTTACGTTCGGTCTAATGGCGGTGCGGGATGGACTTCCGGTAAGTCTTGCAGTTCTGTTTTCGTTCAGTAATGTTACTTCAGCAGGACAGTTTGCAGGTGAAAAAATTATAGTAGCAGGCGGTGCTTATATTGAAATGGTGCTTACTACTTTCATTATTAACCTAAGATATATGCTTATGTCCTTATCACTTTCACAAAAGCTTGATGATGGTTTTAATCTTCCAAAAAGAATGATTACGGCCTTTGGAATTACAGATGAAATTTTTACTGTAGCCTCATTAGAGTCTAAAAAGGTCACCTTCCCGTATATGTGCGGTCTGATTTGTACTCCGCTCCTTGGCTGGACACTTGGTACCTTTTTTGGAGCAGTTATCAGCAATGCACTTCCGGCACTCCTTAGCTCTGCTATGGGAATTGCTCTTTACGGAATGTTCATGGCTATTATTATTCCGCCGGCAAGAAAGTCTAGCAAGGTATTAACGGTAATCCTTATGGCTGTGCTGTTTACCTGCATAATGAAATATGTACCTTTCCTTGGTTTTATTTCATCAGGCTTTAGGGTAATTATTGCAACAATACTTGCGGCTGGCATCGGTGCTTTTATTTTTCCAGTGGAGGATAAGGAATAATGGTTAGCTTTACTTATGGTCTTATTTCAGTGCTTCTTATGGCACTTGTTACATATATAATGAGGGCTCTTCCTATCTGTATTTTCAGAAAGAAGATTACTTCAAAATATTTTAATTCTTTTTTGGCATATGTTCCTTACGCGGTATTGGGCTCACTTACCTTTCCGGATATTTTTTATTCTACGGGGAAGCTTTATAGCGCGATAGTAGGAACAGCAGTAGCGCTTATTCTTTCCTTTAAGGGAAAGAGTCTTGTAGTAGTTGCAGTAGGGGCTGTAATTGCAGTGGC
>DOVG01000174.1 GCA_003520205.1 Lachnospiraceae bacterium | reverse complement strand
CACGGACTCGTAGCGAGAAGCAGAATATTTACTGTTTCAGTTCTTCTTCCTGATAAGCCGGGCGAGCTTGTTAAGGTATCCCAGCTTGTGGCTGAACAGCAGGGTAATATAATAGAATTAGAGCATAATCAGTTTGTATCTCTTAACAGAAATGCAGCTGTTGAATTGATAATTACTATGGAGGCGTTTGGTCCTGAACATAAGGATCGAATCATGAAGGTTCTTGAAGAAAAAGGATATAGACCAAAGGACAAGAGTCATAAGGCGGTGCTTTAATGCGGTTTATGAGTATAGCCAGTGGAAGCAGCGGTAACTCTTATTATGTTGGAACAGATAAAGTGTCTATATTATTAGACGCTGGAATCAGCATGAAGAAAATTGACAGCGGTCTTGGAGAATTGGGGCTTTCATTAAAAGATATTGATGCGGTGCTTATAACACATGAGCATATAGATCATATAAAAAGTCTTGGGTCTATGGCTCGCAAATATAATATTCCCATATATGCCACTTATGGAACTGTCGATGGTATAACTACGGTAAAGTCTTTGGGGACTTTTGATTATAACCTGCTTAATCCTATAAAGAATACAGGCAGTTTTGTACTCGGTGATATGAATATAAATGTGCATCCTATATCTCATGATGCAGCAGATCCGGTATGCTACAGTTTTGAAAATAATGGTCATAAGGTGAGTGTTGCAACTGATCTTGGAGTATATGATGAGAAACTGATAGACTTTCTAAGTGAAAGTGAAGCTATGGTCGTCGAGGCTAATCATGATATAAGAATGCTTGAAGTAGGACCATATCCGTATTCTCTGAAGAAGAGAATATTAGGCGAATATGGACATCTCTGTAATGAAGCTGCGGGGAGATTGATCCGGGAATTATTGCATGAGAAAGTTAGATATATCGCACTTGGTCATCTGTCTGATAAGAATAATTATCCGTCCCTCGCATATGAAACAGTCAAGCAGGAATTATCAGACAATACATATACAGATGATGTTCGAGATTTCGGACTGACTGTCGCATCCCGAAGTGAATGCGGAGCTATAATAGAACTATAAAGGAGATATACAAATGGACAAGACAATAATAACTGTAGTAGGTAAGGATACGGTCGGCATAATAGCCAAGGTATGTAATTATCTTGCAAGCAATAACATAAATATAAACGATATAACACAGACAACCATGCAGGGTTATTTCAATATGATGATGCTGGTTGATACTTCTAAATCTATGAAGAAGCATGGTGAACTGGCTGATGAGCTTAAATCACTGGGAGAAGAAATAGGAGTACAGATAAAAGCGCAGAAGGAAGAAATATTCCAGATGATGCATAGAATATAATTTTTTTTCAAGATAAGCATAGATTTTCGAGGTGAATATGATTACATTAGATGAAGTTCTAGAGACAAATGAAATGGTACAGCGTATGAACTTTGATGTTCGTACCATAACTATGGGTATAAGTCTTCTTGACTGTGTGGGAAGTACAGTTAAAGAAACATGTGATAAAATATATGAGAAAATAACAACTAAGGCTAAGAATCTTGTTAAGGTAGGAGAAGAGATTACTTCTATGTATGGAATTCCTATCGTTAATAAGAGGATATCTGTGACTCCGATAGCTCTTGTAGGAGGTTCAGTATGTAAGTCAGTTGATGACTTTGTGGAGATTGCCAAGACACTTGACAAGGCTGCACATACTGTAGGAATTAATTTCCTTGGTGGATATTCTGCTCTTGTTTCTAAGGGTATGACACCGGCAGATAAGCTGCTTATCGAGTCTATACCTAAAGCGCTTTCAGAAACAGAACTGGTTTGCTCTTCAGTGAACTGTGGATCTACCAAAACCGGTATAGATATGGATGCAGTAAGGCTTATAGGTCAGAAGATTAAGGAGGCTGCTGAACTTACAAAAGATAAAGACAGCTTTGCCACAGCAAAGTTTGTTGTATTTTGTAATGCTCCTGATGATAATCCTTTCATGGCTGGTGCATTTCATGGAGTGACAGAAGGAGATACAATAATTAATGTTGGTGTATCAGGCCCCGGAGTTGTAAAAACAGCACTTGAAGAAGTCAGAGGTGAGAGCTTCGAAGTGCTTTGCGAGACTATAAAGAAAACAGCATTTAAGATTACCAGAGTCGGACAGCTGGTGGCAAAGGAAGCATCAGAAAGACTTGGAGTTCCATTTGGAATAGTAGATCTGTCGCTCGCACCAACACCTGCTATAGGTGATTCTGTAGCAGATATACTGTGTGAAATGGGATTAGACTATGCCGGAGCACCAGGAACGACAGCTGCACTCGCTCTCCTTAATGATCAGGTTAAGAAGGGTGGAATCATGGCTTCATCATATGTAGGAGGACTTTCCGGAGCATTTATTCCTGTATCAGAGGATCAGGGAATGATTAACGCAGTTGAAGAAGGAGCTCTTACTATAGAGAAGCTTGAAGCGATGACTTGTGTATGTTCTGTAGGACTCGATATGATAGCTATTCCGGGAGATACACCGGCAACGACTATTTCAGGAATAATAGCTGATGAGATGGCTATTGGTATGATAAATCAGAAAACAACAGCTGTACGTATCATGCCTATCGCAGGCAAGGATGTAGGAGACAGAGCAGTATTTGGAGGACTTCTTGGAGAGGCTCCTGTTATGCCTGTTAACAAATACAGTTGTGCTGATTTTGTTAACAGGGCAGGAAGGATTCCGGCACCTATTCATTCATTTAAGAATTAGTTATGTCAGTATCATTGAGATTATATTTGAATTATATGAGGGTATATGAAAGCAGATTATATTATTACAAATTATAATTCAGTTACATCGGCATTTTTAATGGAAGAAGGCAGGCTTGTAAAAGCCTGTCCTCTTTATAATGGCAGTATTTTAGGTAATCTGTATATAGCTAAAGTGGTTAATATAGTAAAGTCTATAAATGCGGCTTTTCTTGATGCAGGTACCGGTGATTACCTGTATTATCCGATTGCTGATAATCAGGGGAAAGAGATATTTACAAAGCATGGTAACAGTACAAAGCTCTGTGAGGGAGATGAAATCCTTATTCAGATAAGTAAAGAGCCGATAAAAACAAAAAAGGGAGAGGCCACATCTAATATATGTATTAAGGGCAGCAGTATTATAATCAACAGAAGTGGTGAAATAGGAGTATCTGGAAAGATATGTGATGAAGAGAAGAGAAATGAGCTTAAAGAAACGCTTAGAAAAGTAATAGATAAATATAGTGATATACATGCCGGAGCAATTATTAGAACGGCTGCGGATAAAATTGATATTAAACAGGTTGTTGATGAAGCGGAAACGATATTATGTAAACTAAAAACAATGATAGAACAATCTGCCTACATGAACTCTAGGAAGCTTGTGTACAAAGTTGAAAACAGATATCTGGATTATATTAAAGACATAATAGTCAGACAGAAATATGATGACTTTAGTATAGTTACAGATATAGAAGATATATTTGATGATATAAAACAAATGACTTCAAATCTGGAGATTGGGGGTACATTTTCGGCTGAAAAAAATATTTTGATTAAGCTGTTTTCTGATAATATGACAACACCGTCACAGGTATATGACATTAAGTCCAAGCTTGAGAAAGGAATGGCGAAAACTATTTATCTTAAATCAGGTGGGTCTATAGTTGTCGAGCCTACTGAAGCTATGACAGTTATAGATGTAAATACGGGAAAGGCTATACGAGGTAAAAATACCGAGAATACATTTCTTAAGATTAATAAAGAGGCAGCAGAAATGATTGCCCGTATTCTAAGGCTTAGGAATCTGTCAGGAATTATAATTATTGATTTTATAAATATGAAACAGTCAGAAAATGTACGTGAACTTGTAGAGCATTTAAAAAGAGAAATCGCGAAAGACGAGATAAAGGTAAATTATGTGGATATGACTTCACTCGGACTTGTTGAACTGACCAGAAAAAAAGAATCACATCCTCTGACATTAAATGATTTTAGGTAATCTGAATATTTATACGAGGAGAAAAGCTTATGAAAAAGATGAGAAAATATGCTGGAATTGTATCATTTTTTATGTCATTTATGATTCTTGTAACAGAATTACAGATAAGTACATTTGATGTAAATGCGGCATCCATAGAGTATAACTATGCAAAGCTGCTTCAGGAATCACTTTATTTCTTTGATGCTAATATGTGTGGAAATGAAGTATCAGAAAAGTCAGCATTTTCATGGAGAGGTAATTGTCATGCAGGAGATTCAAAGGTAAAGATAAATGGAAAAACTGTTGATGTCAGCGGAGGTTTTCATGATGCTGGAGATCATCTCAAGGCTGGACTTCCTCAAGCCTATACAGCAACGATGCTTGGAATTGAATATATGGAATTCAAGGATGCTTTTAAGGATACGAACAGCACAGGGCATCTAAAAAAGATAACTACGCATTTTGCTGAATATTTTCAGAGATGTACTGTACTTAAGAAAGATGGAACAGTTGATTTCTTTGTATATCAGGTGTCAGACGGAGATGAGGATCATAAGAAATGGGAGGCTCCGGAGAAGCAGAATTCAGTAAGAAAGGTATACTACACTTCAAAGAAGAATCCTGCTACAGATGAAGTGAGTGAAGCTGCTGCGGCTCTTGCACTGCAGTATATTAACTTTGGTGATAACTTATCGCTTGAGTATTCAAAGAAGCTCTTTAGCTATGCAAAAGGCTTTAAGACTAGGAAAGTGACAAAGGAAGGGCTATATGATTCTTCTACTGGTGGATATCTATATGATTCACAGTCATGGGGAGACGATTATGCACTTGCTGCGGCACTTCTGTATAAGGCAACAAAGGATAATTCCTACAAGACAGAATTTGAAAAAATAAAAAACAGTAACAAGGGTGGTTATAATATATATTCATGGCTTTCATGGGATAATGTAAGTGCTCTGGCTGATTATTATGGTGACGGAAACAAGGATGCACTGAAGAACTGTGCTGATAATATGAAAAAGTCTGATAAAGGATATAGTTGTCTGCTTGAATGGGGGAGTGCTCGATATAACTGTAATACACAGTTTCTTGGTCTTCTTTATGATAAGGCGGCGAAGAAGAAAAGCTATAAATCCTGGGCGACCGGTCAGATGAAATACCTTATGGGTAATAATAAGCAGAAGAAATGCTATATAGTTGGATATAATAAACGTTCGGTAAAGTATCCTCATCATAGAGCTGCTTCAAATTCCAGTGATGCATCTATAGAGTCTAAGAATCACTTCGTTCTTCTCGGTGCATTGGTAGGAGGACCTAGAGACAGCAGTGGCTCTTATACAGACAGTCAGTCTGATTATCAGTGTAATGAGGTGGCTCTCGACTATAATGCTGGTCTTGTTGGAGCAGCAGCAGCTCTTTATCTTGCACATAAGAAGGATACAAATGCAGCTATTTCATTGATGACCAAAAGTGATCTGAAGAAAATCAAATTAAGATTCAATTATGGACTTGGACTTACTAAGCCGTCCATTCTTTCTGCAAAGAATAAAAAGAAGCAGGCAGTAATACTTAGCTGGTCGAAGAAATCCGGTGCAACGGGTTATCAGATTCAGTATGCTACTAACAAAAAGTTTAAAAGTAAGAAGGTAGTTGAGATAACAGGCAGTGATATAACTACAACACGTATAAAGAAACTAAAAAAGAAAAAGACTTATTATATACGTGTCAGAGCATATAAAACTGTAAGTGGAAGAAAACAGTACTCGGCGTGGTCGACGAAGAAAAAGGTAAAGATAAAGAAATAAGGATAAGATGAAAGAAATAACAATAAATGAGTTAAAAGAATTACCTAAGGATTCATATGAATTAATTGATATCAGAGATGAAGGGCTTACTCTTTA
>DOVG01000015.1 GCA_003520205.1 Lachnospiraceae bacterium | reverse complement strand
TTTTTTTACAGAATAGGTATAATCTATAATTATTAACTAAATGACATAAGTGTCAAAAGTCAAACTGCGTTCCTGCTTGCAGGAAAAGCAGCTTGACCTTATGACACGCTGAAACACGAGGAAATAGCAGTTTTCGTAGAAAACTAGCGGTTTCTGAGTGTTTCTAGGATTGCGAGAATTTCGTAAGAAATGGAGCAATCCGTATGTCATATGGTGTTAAAAGGTACTTTTGACACCTACGTCATATATGATGGATAATAAATAAGTATCAAATATTTAAGATAAACTTAAGGTATTTGAAAATTTAAATGTGTTATACTAAACTGGATTTAACGATTAAGTTACACAACTTCCCACATGTCCAGGCATAATTGGATAATACATAAAATATGGAGGAAAGAATGGAACCATCAAATGTTTCGAATAATGCAGTAAGTGCAACGTCTGCGGAGAAGAAAATGTCATGGGACGAAAAGTATGGTAAGAAGGGGGCAAAGAAAAAGGGTAAGCCGGTTATTATTATTGTTATAGCTCTTGTAGTTATAGCTGTTATAGTGGCTGTTATTTATGGCTTTAATAATGTAATGAAGAAAGCTGCTGATTCTATGGGAGATGAGACTCTTGTTGAAGAATATAAGCAGCAGGATATGACTACATATATCAATGGTACGGGTACAGTTCAGAGCCGTGAAGTACAGAGTGTAGTATCAACACTCCAGTATCCTATCAAAGAGATAAAGGTCGAAGTAGGTGACAGAGTAAAGAAGGGTGATACTGTATGTATCATTGATGACAGAGAAATAAATGAGAGAATAGACGCGCTTGAAGCACAGGCATCAGATGAGGATAGACGTCAGGCGAAGGAAATAGAGATATCTTACAGACAGCTTAATCAGACCAGAAATTCATCTACCAAAACGGTAAACAGGGCTGAAAATAATGTAACAGATGCAGAAACAGCCTATGAAGAAGCAGAAGACGACTATGATGAAGCTAAGAAGGCTTATAAAAAGGCGGTAAAGAAGCTGAAGAAGGCAACTGCTACAGATGCCATAAAGAAAGGTACGGATGAAGTTGCTGCCTTGAAGAAGGTTATGGATGCTGCTGAGATGGCTCTGGGAGAGAAAGAAGCAGCAGTTAAAGCTGCCAAGGATGGATATGATCAGACTGTAGATGGACAGCAGCAGGCGGTTGAAGCGGCAGAGAATTCAAATGAAATGACTATATCAAATATTTCAACATATTCTGCTGTAGCAACAGAGCTGGCTAATTATCGTAGAATGAAGGATAAAACCATCATTAAGGCTGAACATGATGGAATAGTTACATCGGTAAGCGCAACTGAGGGACTTATCCCTTCAGGAGTTATACTTCAGATAGAGAATGACAAGAATCTCTCTGTAACTGTAGATATCAAGGAAAGAGATATCTTCAAGATGAAGGAGGGAATGGATGTTGAGATATCCAACAGTTCTATAGAAGAGGTTACTGGTAAGGGTAAGGTTTCAAAGGTTGTTGACTTTGTATCCGGTGCGGCTGAGACCGAGCAGTTAAATACATATTCAGAAGTTCAGAAGGGCACAGCACAGTCATATAAGGTTGTTATAGATATAAATGATTTTGAGAATCTTCTGCTCGGAATGAAGATTAAGGTTAAGATAGCTACCGGAAGTGAGATAAGCGTAATGGCAGTTCCTTACACTGCAATCCTTGAAGATGAAGATGGAAAGGAATATGTTCTGGTCGCTAAGGATCAGGGGAATGGAATTGTCATGGCCATGAGAACTGATATTGAGACCGGTGAAACAGGTGATTATTATACAGAGATTGTTGGTGGAGATCTTAAACCGGGAGATAAGGTAGTATGTTATCCTGATACAATAGCTGAAGGATCATTAATTAAGATAACAGAATAGGAGATGTGCTGATTTGGAAGAAAGAACAGTAATAGAAATGCAGCACATCAACAAAAAATACTATGAAGGTCAGGAAAATGAGCTGCATATACTTCATGATATAAATCTCACAGTAAGAAGTGGTGAATTTGTATCTCTGGTAGGCGAATCCGGTTCCGGTAAGTCTACTATGATGAACATAATCGGTGCTCTGGATCGTCCTACATCCGGAAAGTATTATCTCAGTGGTGAAGATATATCAGAGATGGATGATGATTATCTTAGTGAAATCAGAAATCATGAGATAGGATTTGTATTTCAGAGTGCATATATGATTCCCCGTATTACAGCCCTGGAAAATGTGGAAGTTCCGCTTATGTATGGTGGTATGTCCAGAAGAGAACGACGGGATAGAGCTATGGAACTCCTTGAAATGGTTGGAATGGGAGAAAGATATAAGCATAAGGCTAATGAGCTGTCCGGTGGTCAGAATCAGAGAGTTGCAATAGCGAGAGCTCTGGCATGTGAGCCATCTATCATTCTTGCGGATGAACCTACTGGAGCTCTTGATTCCAAGACAGGTCACCTTATCATGGATATATTTCATAAGCTTCATGATGAGCAGCATAAAACTATCGTGCTTATAACACATAGTAAGGAACTGGCTGCTGAAACGGAAAGAATTGTTACTATCAGTGATGGTTACATTTTATCTGATGAAAAGAATGAGCTGTTTAAGTTGAAACGTGACTCAAGACGTAATGATCCTGACGCTGATAAGATGCATTACGCTACTAGCGAAGGAGGTGCTGCAAATGAACTTCAGTGAGAATCTTCGTCTGGCGTGGTCATGTGTCAAGGCAAATAAACTTCGTTCAGTGCTTACTATGCTTGGTATTATCATAGGTATAAGCTCTGTAATAACTATATCTACCATAGGTAGTTCGCTTCGTGATACTATACAGAAGACTTTTTCAGATCTTACTGGTACTAATCAGCTTGCTGTATATTGGTTTAATCCTGAGATAGGAGTTGATGAAGAAGCACTTTTTACCCTTGAAGATATGGATAGGTATAAAAAAGCTTTTGACGGAATGGTATCATCTGCTTTCTTTGTGCATCCCAGTCTGGGAGATGATGTTACTTATGAAGATAATGGACATAAGGCAAATATAAGTATAATCGGTTCTGTAGAGAGTTATGCATTGGAGAATAACCTGGAAGTGCTAATGGGAAGAGATATAAGCTTTCAGGATAATATCGACGAGCGTAAAGTCTGTATGGTATCAGATCATTTCGTAAAATACGGACTGGGTGGAATGAAGAATCCTATAGGTAAGAGATTAGAGATAACACTTTCATCCGGCGATGTCATTGGCGTTTATATAATCGGTGTGTATAAGCAGAAGCAGACGCAGCTGGTTAACATGGGACAGGCGGGACAGAAAGAGGAAGATAATACCACGAATTTAGTTGTTCCTATTAAGCTTGTATGGGAAACCTTGGGGATTCCTGAAGATGAGCAGGGCTCACCTATTCTGTATTTCATGAATGAGCCGGGCGCAGATGTTGATATTCTTAAGGAGAACACAAAGTCTTACTTCACACGCTTGATGAAGAAGGATATGGATCCTAAAAGTCAGATTATGATAGAGAGTCTGGAAGATCAGCTTAAGATGATCAATACTGTGTTAAATGTAATTACTGTAGCTATCTCAGTCATAGCTGCCATATCGCTTATAGTTGGTGGTATAGGCGTTATGAATATCATGCTTGTTTCTGTAGTTGAGAGAACGAAAGAAATAGGAATTAGAAAGGCATTAGGTGCTAAGAATAAAGTTATAGAGATGCAGTTTATGGTAGAGGCAGTTCTCATATGTGCTATTGGAGGTATCATAGGAATACTTCTGGGACTTTTGAATGGTGTGGTTATATCATTCGTAGTCAAGATGCTGGTTCAAAGTCATGAGACTCTAAGTATGCTTACAGTATCTGTCAGTCCTCCATATATGGCTATAGTCGTTTCGTTCGTATTCTCATCTCTTGTAGGCGTTGTATTCGGACTTTATCCGGCAAGAAGAGCGGCAAGACTTAGTCCTATAGATGCTCTGAGATATGAATAAATGAATTGAAAATATGCATTTATGCTAAAACATACTTTACATTTTTATTTTTTGTGATATATTAAGGGGACGGTAAGAACCGTCCCTTTAATTATTAGAAAGGAAAGATAAAAATGGATAAACTGGGGATTCTGAGGGATCTGTCAATAATAATTATAACAGCAAAGTGTTTCGGACTTCTGGCACGTAAATTCAAGATGCCACAGGTCGTAGGAGAAATCATAGCCGGACTTCTGATAGGACCGAGTCTGCTTAAGTGGGTTCATCCTTCAGACTTCATATCTTATATGGCAGAGATAGGTGTAGTCCTTCTTATGTTCAGTGCCGGACTGGAGACAAGTATCCCCCAGCTGAAGAAGACAGGGATTAAAGCAACTATAATAGCGTGTTCCGGAGTCTTTGTTCCTCTGATAATGGGAACGATACTTTATATGTGCTTTTATGGCTTTGAGCCATTTGGCAGTCCCGGCTTTTTAAAGGCTGTATTTATAGGAACTATATTAACGGCAACTTCGGTAAGTATTACCGTTCAGGTTTTAAAGGAGCTTGGTAAGCTGACAGAAGAAACCGGGACAACGATTCTGAGTGCGGCAATCATAGATGATGTAATCGGTATACTTGTACTTACAGTTGTAATCGGCTTTAAGGACCCTAGTAACAAGATATCGGACGTAATACTCAGAACAGTTGGATTCTTCGTATTTGCCATAGTAGTTGGAATAATACTATTCAAGGTACTTAAGAAGGTAGATGAGAAACATCCGCATACACAGCGTATTCCGATAATTGGTCTTGCGCTTGCGCTGGCCATGTCGTATGTAGCAGATAAGTATTTTGGAATAGCAGATATAACAGGTGCATATGTGGCGGGAATAATCCTCAGCTCACTTGATGATTCCAAATATATTGACAGGAAGATGGATGTCAATTCTTATATGATTTTTGGACCAGTATTCTTTGCCAGTATAGGTCTTCAGACGGATATTAGAAGCCTGGATACTACGATACTTATGTTTTCTTTAGGGTTTGTAGTAGTTGGACTTGTTGCAAAGATTATTGGTTGTGGAGCGGTAGGATGGCTGACCGGATTTAAAGGTAAAAATGCCCTTAAGATCGGAATCGGTATGATGACCAGAGGAGAGGTTGCCCTTATAGTTGCAAAGAGGGGACTCGAAGCAGATATGATAGAAAGCAAATTCTTCACATCTGTAATTCTTCTGATAATAACAAGCTCGATACTAACACCGATATTACTGAAGCTTTTATATAAAGACGATGATGCAAAAACAGCCTGAAATGGCTGTTTTTTCTATTTATCATATTTTTTATATTTTTATAAGTTTTTGACATCTTTTTTAGTGATTTAGAGTGTGCTATAATGATATAGATGTCGTAAGGCATGATAGAGGGAATGTAGATTTTACATATTGTATTTGGGGTGTAGTATGAATAATAGAATTTGCAGTGATAATTATAAAAGCTTTATAAGAGGTATTAATTCTGACAGCTGTTCTATTACAGAAATAGCTGATTATACAAGAAATTCGATGCATATCATAAAGGATTCGATTCATTTGGGAAGACTTGAAGCGCTTATTGACGCAAAACCAAATGAGATAGATCGTCATGGCTTTAAGGGCAATGAAATGCTTTTTCAATCTCCTGATGGATACTCTCCTTCACTCTACAGAATGGAATTTAAGACAGAAAGCGGCGTATCCATTGTCATGAATGCTTATCCTATGAAGGGATATGAATGGGATGAGAAAGAAAGGGATGATATTTATTTTCTTTGCTCTAATTTTTTTGCGCTTTATGAAAGAGCAAGACTGATAAATGTAATGAAGAAAGCTGCTTTTATCGAGAGTCAGAGCGGGGCGCTGAATCTTAATGGTGTTATGAACAGGGCAGGAAAGTTAAGCGCACAGGGAAAACTTGGAGATTTCACAGTTGCATTTCTCAATATAAAGAATTTTAAGCTCATTAATAAGAATATAGGAATGAGACAGGGGGATAATATCATCAGGTGTTTTGTAGATGATATATATGGATTTAAGCATCCTGATGAGATGATAGGCAGACTTGGTGGTGATAATTTCATTTTAGTTATGAAGGATGAGCGGGTAGACTCTTATCTTCAACACCTGAACCCCCTAAAGCTTAATTATTATAAAAATGGCGAGAGAAATGAACTGAATATGTATTTCCGCATAGGGCTTTTTGATATGAAGGATGGAGATGCTATGGGTGAGGCTATTACAAATGCGTCTACTGCCCTTGGTGTATCCCGAATGGAAGGAAATAATGACATAATCTGGTTTGATCATGATATGAGGGAAGAGAGACTGAATGAACAGCAGACCAGCTATAATTTCAATCAGGCATTAATTAACAGGGAGTTTGTCGTATACTATCAGCCGAAGGTAAATCTATCAACAAATTGTCTGTGTGGTTGTGAGGCACTTGTGAGATGGCTCAAAAATGGTAAGCTGATTCCACCGGCTTCGTTCATACCGGCTCTCGAAAGAGACGGAAGCATCAGTGAACTGGACTTTTACGTATTTGAGAATGTTTGTAGAGATATAAGAGACTGGAAGGATAGTGGGATAGATCCTGTGACGGTGTCAGTTAATTTCTCGAAGAACCATCTTAGAAGTGATGATTTTTCAGATAGAATACTGTCAATCCTGGACAGATATCACATAAAACATAAATACATTGAAGTTGAACTTACTGAGACAGCATGTTATGAGGATTTTAACAGGCTGAAAGGGTTCCTGGATGAAATGAGGAAAAATGATATCGTGGTGTCAATAGATGATTTTGGAACAGGTTATTCTTCACTTAGCCTTCTCAAAGATTTGAAAGTAGATATCATTAAGCTGGATCAGTCTTTTATCAGATCTATAGATAATAAAGAAAATAATGAAACAACAGAGGTTGTTATAAGAAATATAATCCATATGGTTGATGAACTCAGCATGGAAATAATTGCTGAAGGCGTTGAAACCAGTGAAGAGGCAGAATTCCTGAAAGAAGTATCATGTAATATGGCTCAGGGATTCTTATATGACAAACCTATGACACATAATGATTTTGAGGTACTGCTTAAGGGGAACAGAAAATATATAAAATGATACGTAGAAGAGTTGCATTACTGATGGTATGCTGCCTGCTTATATGTTCTATCTCATCAGGCTATCTAAAAGTAAATGCAGAAGGAAAAGATACATCCAAAACTATAAAGGTTCTTTTTGTAGGTAACAGTTTTACGAAGAATCATAAACTGAATAATATATTTAAAGGACTGGCTCAGGCAGACGGTGTAAAGATAAAGACTGCGAGGATTGCTGTAGGTGGATATAATCTGAAGAAATATGCCAGTAGTAAGACCAAAGTAGGAAAGAAGCTTAGGAAAAAGCTTAAGAAGAATTGGGACTACGTAGTAATACAGGGACATTCAGAGGAATTCATCACTACTTACAATGCGCATTCTTATAAGTCACTATCCAGGATTATAGGTCTGGTAAAAGACAGTGGCGCTCAGCCGGTTCTATATATGACGTGGGCCAGCACTACAGGTCTGAAGTATTCTGACAGGTATACCGAATACAAGCTGGACAGAGAAGAAATGACTCAGGCTGTTTCGGATATATATAACAGGCTGGGAAATGAATTCGAGGTGAAGGTGGCTCCGGTTGGACAGAAGATGCTTATGTGTTCTAAGATGTATCCGGAAGTGCCAATTATTGTTTCGGACAATAAACATCCAAAGTTTGCAGGAAGTTATCTGGCAGCATGTACTATTTATGAAACAATCTTTGATAAATCAGCATTAGGTATTCCATACTATTCAACAGAAGAAAAGAAGGTTGGAATAGGTCAAAAGAAAGCTGTCAAGATGCAGATGGTAGCTGATATACGTCTAAATGTTGATAAGAAAAATATCTATCTTACACCTAATGATAAGAGTAAGATAAAGGCTGAAATAACAGTTTCAGATAGTAATACAAAGTATAAGGAGCTGTATCAGGGAAAGGATGAGATAACATATACATCGCTTAATCCTGATATAGTTAAAGTTGATATGGATGGTTCTATTGAGGCGGTAAATCCTGGAAGGGCATATATCAGGGTTTCAACTACTAGTGGACTTTCTTCTATAACAACAGTTGAGGTAAAGTGTCCGGAAGAATTCCAGCTGGAGATATCGACACTGGATTCAGTTTATGGCGATTCATATAAGGATAATCTCATCAGCTGGACTTCTGTAAGCTCCGGAGACAAATCAGAAGTATATAGAAGTATGTATAATGGAAATCATTTTAAGAAAATAGCAGAAACAAATAAGAACTATTTACTGGATAAAGGTCTTCTCAGAAAAAAGAAATATTTATACATGATAAAGAAGTATTCACTTATCGATGATGAATATGTACTTACAGGAGAAAGCCTTATTGGTTATTAGGAGGTTTACATGGATATCAAGGGTATTTTAGAAAAGATGACACTGGAGCAGAAAGCTTCATTTGTTTCAGGACATGATGCGTGGACAACGGAGCAGTTTGAAGAATTGGGTATTCCGGCCATTTTTATGTGTGATGGTCCTCATGGACTTAGAAAGCAGGAAGAAGGATATACAAATATTAATGATTCCATAGATGCAGTTTGTTTTCCGACAGCCTGTGCTTCTTCTGCATCATTTGATAAGCAGCTTATGTATGATATGGGTGTGATACTTGGCAAGGAGTGCCAGGCGGTTGATGTATCAACCATACTTGGTCCTGCTATTAATATCAAGAGGTCGCCTCTGTGTGGACGTAATTTTGAATACATTTCAGAGGATCCATATCTGGCAGGAGAGATGTCAGCATCATATATAAATGGCGTTCAGTCCCAGCATGTGGGAACCTCTGTAAAGCATTTTGCAGCAAATTCTCAGGAAACAGAGAGAATGTATGCAGATGATATAGTTGATGAGAGAACCTTAAGAGAGATATACCTGGCGGCATTTGAAACTGCAGTTAAGAAGTCTCATCCATGGACAGTTATGGCTTCATATAATCGAATCAATGGAGAGTATTCTTCTGAAAATAACTGGCTTCTGAATGATGTGCTTAGAGGTGAGTGGGGATTTGATGGAGTTGTAATGTCTGACTGGGGTGCAGTTTCAGACAGAATTAAGAGTATAGCTTCAGGGCTTGATCTGGAGATGCCATCCAGTTCAGGAGCAAATGATAAGTACATAGTTGAAGCGGTTAAGAATGGTACTCTTTCGGCTGAAGCTCTTGATACAGCAGTTACGAATATGCTTAAGTGGATTGAGAAATTCATAGAGAACAGACAGGAAGAAGTATTTGATAGAGATGTGGATCATGAGAAGGCTGTTCGTGCAGAAGAACAGTGTATAGTTCTTCTTAAGAATGAGTCCGTACTTCCACTTGCAGCAGATGAGAAGATAGCTCTTATCGGTGGTTTTGCAAAGACTCCAAGATACCAGGGTGGAGGAAGCAGTCATATCAATTCTCATAAGGTTGTATCAGCTGTGTCTGTTATGGATGATTACTGCGATACATCAAAGGACGGATGGATTAAGTATTCAGAAGGCTTCCCATTCGATGCGGATGTTCAGGATGAGAAGGCGTTTAAAGAGGCTGAGGAACTTGCAGCATCAGCAGATAAGATAATAGTATTTGCCGGACTTCCGGATGTTTTTGAGTCAGAAGCTTATGACAGAAAGCATATGAGACTTCCTGACAGCCAGAATATACTTATATCAAGACTACTTGAATTAGGCAAGCCGGTTATAGTAGTTCTTCATAATGGTTCGCCAGTAGAGATGCCATGGGCTGATAAGGCTATGGGAATAGTTGAGGCCTATCTTGGAGGAGAAGGCGTAGGCGAGGCTGTTATGAATGTTCTGTATGGTAAGGTAAATCCGTCAGGTAAGCTGGCAGAAAGCTTCCCCATCAGACTGGAACATAATCCAAGCTACATTAACTTTCCGGTTGCAAGACATAAGGTCTTCTATGGAGAAGGTGTATTTGTCGGATATAGATATTATGATACAAAGAAAATGGATGTGCTGTTCCCGTTCGGACACGGACTTTCATATACAGAATATAAGTACAGTAACCTAAAGTGCCCTGATGAGATAGATATAGAAAAAGGCGCTGAAGTATCTGTGGATATAACAAATGTTGGCGCTATGAAGGGTAAAGAGGTAGTTCAGCTCTATATATCTGATAAGACTGAAGCTACTAACAGACCGGTTCATGAGCTTAAGGGATTTGAGAAAGTAGAACTTGAACCGGGTGAAACAAAGACAGTTACATTTAAACTGGATAAGAGGAGCTTCGCATGGTATAGCGTTGAAGTCGGCGACTGGTATGCTGCAAATGGTAGCTATGTTATAGAGATAGGAAAATCTTCAAGAGATATACCTCTTACTAAGGAGATAAGTCTTACAGGAAGCTTCCAGATACCACCTGTTATAGACAACGATGTTCAGGTAGGTGAGCTTCGCAGATACGAGAAGACAAAAGAATTTGTAGAAAAACACCTTGCCAAGGTATCCACCCAGTTCTCTGCTGGAGAAGAAGAGGAAATGGATGAAATGGCCAAGGCTATGGTAGAGTATCTGCCACTTAGAACCCTCAGATCCTTCAATGGTGTATCAAATGAACAGCTTGAAGCGATGGTAGCGGCTCTAAAGCAGATAGTAGGATAATATAAAGCTGATATTAATCAGCTTTATATATAACCTTTCCGTTACAAATAGTATAATGAATCTTTCCAGGCAGAGTCCAACCCGTAAACGGGCTGTTCTCTGCCTTTGATTCATAATGGTCTACTTTCCATTCCTCGTTTTCCCCGAAGATAACGATATCGGCAGAGGCACCTTCAGTAAGGCTTCCTGGAATCATTCTGTACAGCTCGGCAGGATTCTTACTCATAAGCTCCATCAGTTTAAGAAGATCTATGTGACCGGGCTGAACCAGTGACAGGATGCCCAGACCGAGAGATGTTTCAAGTCCTATGATCCCACTCGGAGCATCCTTAAAAGGCCTTTCCTTTTCTTCCTTTGAATGAGGAGCGTGATCAGTTACTATCATATCTATAGTTCCGTCTTTGATGCCTTCGATGATGGCGAGTCTGTCCTCTTCTTCACGTAAAGGTGGATTCATTCTTGCATTTGTTCCGTACTTAAGCACAGCATTTTCTGTAAGAGTGAAGTGATGTGGTGTTGCTTCGGCATGAACATCACCGCCGAGTTTTTTTGCGGCTCGCACATACTCGACGCTGTTTTTAGAGCTTATATGCTGTATGCATAGAGTTGCTCCTGTGTGAAGGGCAAGGGCTGTATCTCTTGCAACCATAACATCTTCTGCGGTACGTGATGCGCCGCCAAGTCCCATTTCTTCACTTATTTTTCCGAGATTAACACCAGCCTGTGTAATGAAGAGAGGATCTTCTTCATGAAGGCTGATAGGAAGATCCAGCTCCCGGGCTTTTTTCATGGCTTCAAGCAGAACTTTCTCGTCCATGATAGGAAGACCGTCATCAGTAAAGCCTGCAGCACCTTCCTCGGCAAGAAGCTCCATATCAACCAGTTCAGTCCCTTTCATACCCTTTGTGACAGTAGCAGTTTGAACTACATGAATAGGAGTTTTTTCACCCTTCTCCTGTATGTAATGAAGAGTATTTACATTATCTACTGTTGGCTTGGTATTAGCCATACATACGACAGTTGTGAAGCCGCCCTTTGCCGCTGCATTTGCTCCCGTAATTATATCTTCTTTATATTCGAAACCAGGGTCTCTGAAATGAACATGCGTATCAACCAGACCGGGAGCAACCA
>DOVG01000010.1:3821-4411 GCA_003520205.1 Lachnospiraceae bacterium | reverse complement strand
TTTAAGTCATTATTTTCTCTTTTCCCTACATATGTTACAATTTAAGTATCGATTTGCAAAGCAAATCAAGGATAACTTATCGACATGCTTAAAAAAAGCGAAAGGAACTGTATTATGATAAAGGGTAAGAAACTTGTTGCTTTATGCACCTCTCGTGTATATGATCCCCAAATTCATGGATATATAGAACGTCTGAGTGAACTTCTGAAAAAAAATGGATGTTCTCTTCTTATCTTTACTATGAATTCCGATATCTACTGGGAAGAGGACCGTCTTGCCACAGATAAGTATGTCTATGATCTGATTCCTTATGAATTTATTGATGCTATCATAATCATGGACGAAAAGATAAAGAGCCATAAGATAGCTGATAAGGTTATTACAAATGCCAGAACAAACAATATTCCTGTTGTAATAGCAGATGGAACTTATCAGAACACATCTAATATTAACTTTGATTATGAGAAGGGCTTTGAAAAAGTTGTCAGGCATGTCATAGAATATCATAAAGTCAGGCATCCTCATATGATGGCTGGTCAGCCGGATAATGATTTCTCAAATCGCCGCATAGAAGTTTTCAAGAAAGTTCT
>DOVG01000010.1:0-3692 GCA_003520205.1 Lachnospiraceae bacterium | reverse complement strand
ATTGCCATGCAGAAGCTTCTCGACAGAGGAAGTCTTCCTGAAGCTATTATCTGTGCAAATGATAATATGGCTATTACTGTGTCAGAAATGCTTACTGAAGCGGGATACAAAGTCCCCGATGACATTATAGTTACTGGTTTCGACGGCTATGATGAAATCTTCTTTACTACTCCTAAGATTACTTCTGCCTTCTGTGACATCATTCTTCTTGCCGAAGCAACAGCTGAAATAACTCTTAAGACCATTGAAGATCATAAATCGTATACTCATTTCATAGAACCAACATTTATATCAAATGAATCATGCGGATGTGATAGTTACATGCTGCAGTCTCAGATGCTGCGCGACTGGTTTAATGAAAGTTTCTCCAGACATAATGATGATAACCGGGTGCTTCAGCAGCTTACCACCTCTATGCAGATCAGTGAATCTCCGGGAGAACTGGTATCTCATCTGGAATGTTATAAAACTGATAATATCCTCTGTATTATAGATAGAAACTGTCTGAATCCTGAAGTCAACTATTTCACTGACTCTGAAACTAATAAAAGACCAAAAGAACTGATTATGATATATGACTCCGATCATCCGGATAATTACAAGATAGATACTTTCCATATATCTGACGATAGTACTGACGACGCAGATTTAGCCGAGCATATATTTTGTCCGAACTATAAAGATCGAGTGATTGAACTGCTTGATAGCGGTTATCCGCTTATCTTCAATTCTCTTGATTATATGAATGTCCCTTTTGGTTTTGTATGCTACTACTTCAGGAACTACTACATTTCGAATTACTCTAATACTCTAAATGCCACGAATGCTATCAGTATTGGAATAGGTGGATATATAAATCTTCAGTATCAGAGAGTGCTTCTCGAAAAGATGGATAAAATGTATCGCCATGATCCACTGACCGGACTATATAACCGTGTCGGCTTCATGAAGCATTTCCAAAACAGACTAAAATATCCGGAATATAAAAATATAAAAGTTACTGTTATTATGTCCGACCTGGATGGACTTAAATATATCAATGATACCTTTGGTCACGCAGAAGGAGATAATGCAATCGCTGTAACTGCAAAGGCTCTTTCAGATGCCACTCCGGAAAACGGACTTTCTGCCCGATTCGGTGGCGATGAACTTTTCTCGGTTATCTTTGGTGAGCATGATCCTGAAAAAATTATTCAGCATATTTATGCTTACCTGGATAGTTATAACAAATCATCAGATAAACCCTACATAGTTTCTACCAGTTGTGGCTACTCCATTTCCGTACTGGATGAAAGCTTTGACATAACTCAAGCTGTAAAGGACGCGGATTCAAATATGTATAATGTAAAAAATAATAAACGTAATATGTCAGATAAAACCACGTCAGATAGTTACAGAGACCTTGCCTTCCACAGAAATAAAGCCAGACAGTATCTGGCTGGACTAAGTCTTGAGGATAAAATAAAAATCCTCTACGGAACCTTTGAAGAAAAATTAGGTCTTGAAGTTCCATTTATAGATTTTTTCGGAGAAGCTGCCCATGGAGTACAGGCAAGGCATGACCAGCCCTTCGATTTTGGACCGCCGGTAAGCACTACTGTTTTTCCTAATCCTATAGGGATGGCAGCATCCTTTGATAAAGATATGATGCATCGTATCGGAGAAGTTGTTGGAACAGAAACGCGAAGTCTAGTAAATGAATTTATGCATAATGGACTTTGTGCCTTTGCTCCAACTGTTGATATGGAGCGTGATCCCAGATGGGGAAGAAATGAAGAAGGCTATGGCGAGGATCCTCATCTTACCTCAAGGATGGCTGGCGAATATATACTTGGTATGGCTGGTGATGACAAAACCTTCATCCGCTGCGGCGCTACACTTAAACACTTCTATGCCAACAACTACGAAAATGAAAGATATTCCTCTGACAGCCGTATTCCTGAACACCTGATCAAGGATTATTATTTCAGAGTATTCAAAGAGATAATAGAGTATGCTCATCCTGCATCAGTCATGACCTCCTATAATAAGATAAATGGAACCTCTGCCGCATTTAATCCAGAGGTAAAAGATATCATAAAAAAGGATGTTCCTTTTATAGTGTCCGATGCAATTTCCATCCAGCATACTGTCGAGAAACATCATAGTGCTGATTCCCCTATCGATGCACTTCGTAAGGCTCTGGATGCTGGAATAGACGGCTTCCTTGAAGATATAGAGTTTGAAAAACCTGCTATGCTGGAAGCTCTGGATAAAGGTATCATAAAAGAATCTGATATAGACGAAGCACTTACAAATAAGCTCACAGTTTATTCGATGCTTGGACTTATGAAGAACGATCTGAATACAGATGGAAGCTCGAAGGCTTTCCCTAAGAGTGAATATAACATCTCAAGAGTAGATACTGAAGAGTCACGACAGCTCTCGCGAGAAGCGGCCGCCAAGTCATCTGTTCTTCTTAAAAATGATGGTATGCTTCCTCTTGAATCAGCTGATAAGGCATTTGCATTCGGACCTTTCACCGACAGCCTTCCTTTAGACTGGTACAGTGGTGTTCCAAGCAGGAAGACTACTCTTAAAGAAGGACTAAATGTAAAAGACTGTCATCTCATCCCTCAGGTCAGAATCAGACTAAGTGATTCTTCAACTTCTAATCCTGTTTATGCCGGAATAAAGGACAGTGCTTTATATGGAACAGATATAGATAATGCTGATACTTTTGAGCTAATGCTTTGGGATGACTGCCGCGTTACTATTCGCTCCATGTCTACAGGAAAGCTTCTCACATCGATACCTCCTGAACATAAGGTCGTTATCTATGAGAAATCAGAAAATGATTATACGCTTTATGCAAATGCAGACGAGTCCTTCAGCTGGTTTGCAAATGAGGCATTTCAACTGATAGATAGTAGTGGCGATATAATACATTTTACTGAAGATACTGTTTCTGAATTCTGGACAGATAACCGAATCACCGGAATAAAAAATCATGATGGAAGTATGGCACTTACCTTTGAAACTGTTAAGGACATATCCGAACTGATTCATGATGCTATAAAAGATAACTCTCTTGGTTCTGATACAGATATAATTGCCTGCTTTGGTCTTCATCCTATCGTTAACTGTAAAGAGGAACGTGACAGAGACTCTATAGAGCTTCCGGTATTCCAGCGATATGCTTTAAGAGAGCTTAGAAAAACATTTACGAATATATCACTTATCATTATGGCAAATGCTCCCGTCGCAGTTGTTGAAGAAGATAATTCTCCTGAGATAAGAAGCATTTTATGGACTGCATTTGGAAGTGAGGAACTTGGAAATGGACTGGCAGATATAATACTTGGCAGAATAAGTCCTTCAGGTAGGCTTCCTCAGACATGGTACAGAGATGATTCTCAGCTTCCGGATATAGAAGACTACGATATAGAGAAAAATAAAGTCACCTATATCTATATGATTGATGAACCATTATACAGATTCGGCTATGGACTTACTTTTTCTGATTTTAATTGCAACATGGCATTTTCTGATGAGAATAAATGTACTATTCATATCAAAAATACAGGTAACTTTGTATCGGACTATGTAATTCAATTATATCAGTCTCCTGATAATGAATTATATCTGTATGGTAATGACCGACACGGTCTTGATGTAAGCGGAAGGAAAATCCCTGTAGGTAGTATACTTAT
>DOVG01000016.1:8849-9193 GCA_003520205.1 Lachnospiraceae bacterium | reverse complement strand
GGAACTGATACAGTAAATGGAATGACGTTCTATGACACGATGATTTATCTGATACTTGCAACAGCTCTCTTTAACTTTCTTGAGATGTTTATAGTCTGGGATATGAGTCGGGCCATTCAATCAGGCGAGATAATAATGCATCTGTTAAAACCTATGAGATACAGAAAATATACTTTCTGGAGTTACTCGGGTTCACTTATATATTCCTTTGTTCTTACGTTTATACCTACATTTGTAGTAGTTATGATAGTAACTAAAGGTGCTATAAAAATGGGATGGAATTGTTTGTTCTTTGTGATGTCCACTGTGCTTGCACTGATAATTAATTTCAATATAGATATGCT
>DOVG01000016.1:8432-8729 GCA_003520205.1 Lachnospiraceae bacterium | reverse complement strand
CTGCTTCTATCCGGAGCTACTATACCACTTGCATTCTTTCCGGAAAACTTAAGAAAGGTAGTAGAGTATCTGCCGTTTCGTGCAGTATATGATATCCCGCTTAAGATGTTACTTAAGAAGGATGGCTCGGATTCTATAGAAGGTGTTCTGGGGATGTTAGGAGTACAGCTCTTGTGGTGTGTAGTGCTTACAGTAGCAGGAAATCTTTTCTGGAATCATGCAGTAAAGAGGATAACAGTAAATGGTGGCTAAAAAGATTTAGGAGTTGATTATATGGAACAGAAATTGGAATTAACA
>DOVG01000016.1:6158-8248 GCA_003520205.1 Lachnospiraceae bacterium | reverse complement strand
TCCGGATTCGTTACATTTATGATTCTTTTTCATAACTTTCCGAGTATAAATGGATGGGACTATTATCATATGCTGTTTCTGTACGGTTTTTCGCTTATAGCATTAACCCCTGTACAGTGCTTCTTTGATAATAACTGGAACTTAAGATTCATGGTAAGATCGGGCGATTTTATCAAGTATTGCTTTAGACCTATAAATGTATTTTTCTATTTTATATCTGAGGTGTTTGATGTAAAAGGAATAGGACAGTTTGTTTTTGGACTTGGAACTTTTATATATGCATGGCATCATATAGGGATTCCGGTAACAGTAATTACCATAGCACAGGCTATTTTATTTCTTATAACGGCATCGCTTTTCATGATAGCTATAATGAACGCATCTGCAGCGACCTGCTTCTGGCTTATTCATTCGGGATATGTCATGGTTATCATGTTCAGATTCAAAGACTTTGCGAAGTATCCTGCAAGTATATTTAATGGAGTATTTAAGTTTATATTTACATTTGTGATACCTATTGCTTTTGTAGCATATTATCCGAGTCTCGTGTTTGTGACACCGGAAAGTGTTCCGCTTCTGTCATGGCTGTCGCCGGTTATAGGAGCTATCTTCTTCTATCTCAGCTATAAATTCTGGATGCTGGGTGTAAGAAGATATGATTTTACCGGCTCATAAGTAGATAGAGAATACTACTAGAAATAAGGACGAAAAAGAATTATAATAGCCTGAGTGTTAAGACGTGTCTTTAATAAATAGTAGTAGCGGTAAAGGTAATATGAGCAGTATTTTAGTAATAGATGACGATATTAATATTGGAAATATGCTTGAGGAAGCACTGAAGCAGGAAGGATATAAGGTATACAGAGCTTATTCCGGAACAGAGGCGTTACTTGTTCTGGAAAATCGCAGACCTGATCTGATCCTACTGGATCTTATGCTTCCAGGACTTAGTGGTGAGGAGGTTCTTTCTAAGATTCAGGGAATTCCTGTTATCATTATGAGTGCTAAGTCAGAGACAGAGCAAAAGGTAAAGCTTCTATATGAAGGGGCAAGTGATTATATATCGAAGCCTTTTGTTTTATCGGAACTGCTTGCACGGGTAAAAGCTATTCTCAGACTTGCTGGTGCAGGTAATATGGAAAAGGATGTTAAAGAACAGGAAGCTGCTCCAAATATAAATAAGTCTGGCGATGTGGAGCTGGATACAGAACTGATGATTGCCAGAATAGGTAGTGATGAGGTTTCGCTTACCAGAACAGAAACAGCTGTTCTGAATATATTAATGCTAAATGATGGAAGACCGGTAGGACGAAATACTATTCTGGACAGAATAAGTAATGATACACCGGACTGTACAGAAAGGTCACTCAAGCAGCATGTCAGTAATATCCGTAAGAAGCTGGAGGGGCTTGATGGTAAGGATCATATAGAGGCAATATATGGTATAGGGTTTAAGTTCAATCCATAAATAAATATAAAATCTTGACAATATCTTGACGATTTCTTGAATGGTTTCTTGACTCTTTTATGTTATTCTTTCTCTCGAAGTTACAAAGAAAGGATGATATAAAAGATATGGAAACCGTTTTTAGTTGTGAGGGACTTTGCAAGAATTATGGAAAGTTTCAGGCTCTAAATGACCTGAATATGACTATAGAGAAAGGTTCAATCTACGGATTCGTTGGAAGGAATGGTGCTGGTAAGACTACACTTATCAGAATGATCTGTGGACTTCAGAGTCCCACGTCTGGTTCATTTGAACTGCTTGGAAGAAAGAATAATGCTTCTGATATCTCAAAGTCAAGGCGTCGTATCGGGGCTGTGGTAGAGTCACCTGCATTCTATAAGGATTTATCTGCAAGAGACAATCTGATTCAGCAGTTCTTGATGTTGGGGCTTCCTGATACTAAAGGTGTAGATGAACTGCTTGAACTTGTAGGACTTGGGGATACAGGAAAGAAGAAAGCAAGATCCTTCTCTCTTGGAATGAAGCAGAGACTTGGTATAGCAATTGCGCTTTGTGGTAATCCTGACTTTATTATCCTTGATGAACCAACAAATGGTCTGGATCCTCAGGGCATTATAGATAT
>DOVG01000016.1:0-6031 GCA_003520205.1 Lachnospiraceae bacterium | reverse complement strand
AGAGTAGCAACACATTATGGATTTATTGATAAGGGACATATAGTTCGAGAGATGAGCGCTGATGAACTGCGTGCTCAGTGTCGTAAGGCGGTTCGTATGAAGGTTGATAATATAAAGGCTCTGGCCGGCATTATGGAGGAGAAGAATATAGAGTATAAGATTATAGATGATAATACAGCAGATATATATTCAGACATTACTTTCTCTGAGATGGCAAAGGCATTTGAAGAGAAGGGGGCAACGATAATTACTATGGAAGAACATGATGAAAGTCTTGAGGCCTTTTATCTTGCACTTCTGGGAGGCGAAGACAATGCTTAGAATGCTATATACAGATTTTAGAAGCACACTTCTGAATAGAGGTATTAAAATACTGATGCTGATCTTTGCTGCTTATATTGTAGGCTACGTCGTTCTTTTGAAGTTGATTATAACACTGCTGAATAATGGTGGGAGTTTAACTGCTGATGATGTATTGATGGTATATAACCAGTCTTCTATATTCGTAGTTACTGCAGCTACTCTTATAGTATATGTAGGAGAATTTACGAATGGATCAGTTCGAAATAAGCTATGCAGCGGAGCAAAGAGAAGTGATATATTCCTGGCAGCTATTATTAATTCGGCATTTTTATCATTTCTCATGTCGATGTTTTGTCAGATGCTTGAGATTGTACTTGCGCTTATTTTTACAGATGGACTTCATAGTCAGATACTTTCGGAAGCGGCTTACTCTATGCTGGAAACTACTATTAGCTGTACAGCAATAGCGGTATTTTCAGTAGGAATAATCATGATTATGGGTGGAAATTATGCGAGTTATATAATAGGACTTGGAGTTGCATTTCTGCTTAAGATATTCGGAATGGATGTTATGAGACAGCTATATCCTGAGAAAGGACCGGTTACACTTACGGGAACAAAGCTTGAGGTTTACCGGTTCTTTGATAAGTATGTCCCATATGCAAGATGTTCAGGAATGCCGAGGTGGGATATGACAAGCCTGCTGATAGGGTGTGCCGGACTGATTATTATAACAACAGTGATAGGACTTATTATTTTTGATAAGAAGGAGTTAAAGTAGAGAAATGAAGAGTTTATATATAACTAACATGAGAAGGATTGGCAAGAGCATATTTTTTATAATAGGTCTTATACTGGCATTTGTTTGTACATTTGTTTTTACAAATGAGACGATTGGTTTAGGATCTCATACTGGTAGAATGTCTATGATTGGAAGAACCTTTTTTATAAGTATTGCTATCATTGCATTTTTTACAATCTATGCATCTCTTGTGACATGCTTTGAATATTCAGATGGTGTATTTAGAAACAAGATTATAAGTGGTTATTCTCAGAAACAGATTTACTTCAGTGGACTTTTCGCACAGCTTAGTGGTGTAGGAATCATGTGGCTGGTAAATATAATATCAGGTATTATAGCGGGAGCTCGTCCAACAGCATCTGACTTTGTATCATTTATCGTTATGCTTATTGGAATAGTGAGCTATACCACAGTGATTTATTCTGTATCATTTCGTATTCGTAAACCTGTAGTAAGTGTTATTGTAGCCTATCTGCTTATTAATGTGTGCTTTAACATGATACTTTTTGGAAACTATATGATTATGATAACTAAAGGTGTGGTTAATAAGGTAGTTATACTCATATACAATATAAATGTTATGGGACAGTGGTTTACACGCGCAGGTATGTACGCAGAAAATTCTAATCCGGGAACGATTATTCAGATTCTGCTTTCATTAGCAGTAATGATACTGGCAGTATTCGTAAGTACAATAAATATTAATAAGAGAGACTTGACATAGTGAAGGAATTAAGATAAATGAAGAAATTTAAAATGATTTTCGCAGGCTGCGCAGCACTGGTAGCGGTATACCTCGGACTTATGCTTGCATTTAAGTGTGGACTTATCGGGTCACCAGCCAGAAAGCTGGATGGCATAGAGGAAAAAGGAATAAGCTTTGAAGAACTGACTATTCCGGAGGATATTAAGGTTGTCGGAATAGGAGAGGCAACTCACGGTAACTGTGAGTTCCAGACAGCAAAGCTGGAAATGCTTAAGAAGCAGGTTGAGACAGGCAAATGTCATAGTATAGCATTTGAAATGTCAACCGGAGAAGCAGCAGAGATAAATGATGCGATTCATAATGATGACTCAGATTTAAGAGAGATAATGTCCAGAACAAATTATCCGATTTATGATACGGAGCAGCTGGTAGAGCTTCTTACCTGGATGAGAGATTATAACAGGGATAAAACCTATGAAGAGTCACTTATGTTTTATGGCGTAGATATGCAGGGACCGTATAGAGAAATCGAGTATCTTGCCGGATTTGCTGAGAAGCATACTGATTTGATAGATAAGAGTGAACTGGAACTTATCAGCAGGATGAATACTGAACTTGAATCAGATAAATTAGATACAGTTGAATCAAACAAGGAGTTTTTTGAGAGATTAAGAGACAGACTTTCTTCTGAAGACAGTTTCGAGTGCAAGAATGCTTCTATAATAGCAGGAAGTATCGTGCAGTGGCTTGATGCTCCAAGTTTTAATGAAGATCCTGTCGCATATGGTGAACATAGAGATAGCAGTATGGCTAAGAATCTTAAGAGTGAGTATGAACTTGAAGTAGAGAGAGGATATTCACAGATTATTATCACAGCACATAATGGTCATGTAATGAAGGGTGATAATGAAGGCTACGGTGAAGTTGCTATGGGAGGCCATATACTTGACGAATTTGGTGGCAGCTACTTCTGTGTTGGAACTGAGTTCTATAATGCAACTGTAAATATTCATACTGCTGGTACCTTTGATGAAGAGTATGAAAGAGCAGATCATGATTTCTGTTCTGATGACAGGCTTGCATTTCAGGCGAAGTTTTTTGATGGAGGCCGCTATGTACTTGACTTTACAAAACTAACAAAAGAAGATGGTAAGGTGTATGACCTTGTTCATTCTCCTGGTATGATGGGAATGGTTGGTGAAGGACACACTGATCAGGTGTATATCTATAAAACTTATCGCCAGAATCTGATTCAGGCTGACAGATTTGACGCAGTGATGTATTATTATGATGTAACACCTATACGTTGTTTAGATTATTAGTATAATGCCCTGGGGTTACCCGGGGTATTGTTTTTGTATGACCAACTTATACTTTGCAAAGGAGATAAGAATGAATATAGCTCTGACTATAAGCATTATAATAAATATAGCATTGCTTATAAAAATATGCGCGATGAGATTCTCTCTAAAAGAACTGGCGGAGGATTATCGGGAGAGAATGACTCTTGATAGTGATACACTGATAGGCGTTTCGAGCAGAGACAAGCGAATCAGAGAGCTGGCCAGTTCAATCAATGATACGATAACCGAGATGAGACGCGCATTTCATAGGTATAGACAGGGTGATATGAATATTCGTAATGTCATAACAAATGTAGCACATGATATAAGAACACCGCTTACAGCAATAAGCGGATATCTGGAGCTGGCAGACAGGCTTGATAAGTCAGATGAACTGAAGGAGTATCTGAGTATAATCGGTGAAAGAACCGAGCATATGAAGCTGCTTACGAATGATCTGTTCGATTATATGGTCGTAAATGATATAGATGTGCAGGAAGAAAAACAGAAGGTTAATATAGGTAAGGTGGTTGAGGATGCTGTGATGAACTTCTATCCGGCATTTACTGAAAAAGGGATAAAGCCTGACATATATATAACGGAGAATAAAGTAGTCAGAAAACTGTATCCGTCATATGTTGACAGGATAATAAATAATCTTATCAGTAATGCGGTTAAGTACAGTGAAGGTGATCTTGATATATCGCTTTCTGATGAAGGAACATTCATTATAGCGAATACAGCAAAGAATCTGGACAGAGTTCAGGTGGAGAAATTATTTGACAGATTCTATACTGTAGAAAATGGTATGGCTAAATCGACAGGTATCGGACTTTCTATCGTAAGAACCTTTGCAGAGAAGATGAATATACCGGTAGAAGCATCGTATGAAAATGGCAGACTTATAATAACTATTGAATTCTGATAAGGAGACGACATAAGAAAATGAAATCAATGCAAGAAATAACGACTATAGTTTTTGATATGGATGGAACAGTACTTAATACTCTGGAGGATCTTACAGTATCAATGAATTATGTTCTGGATAGATTCAATATGCCGGGACACAGGCTTGAGGAGTACAGACTGTTCTTTGGCAATGGAGTGAAAGAAGCACTTCGTTTGTCTCTTCCTGAAGGTGCTTCGGCAGATATAATAGACGAAATGATGGTAGTCTTTAAGGAACATTATGACGCCCATTGTCTGGATAGAACCAGACCATATGACGGTATAGTAGATGTTATGAGACAGTTAAAAGAAAAAGGTTACAGACTGGCTATAGTTTCAAATAAAATAGATTCGGCGGTTAAAGAATTAAATGACAGATTCTTTACCGACTATGTTGACACAGCCCTTGGTGAAAAAGCTGGTATAAACAGAAAGCCGGCACCTGATATGGTTTATGCGGCTCTTAAGGAAATGGGGAGTACAAAAGAAGAATCTATATATATAGGTGACTCAGAGGTTGATCTTATGACCGCCAGAAATTCTGAACTTCCCTGCATCTCAGTGCTGTGGGGCTTCAGGGATAAAAAGTATCTGATAGAACAGGGAGCTGACTGCTTCGCAGACAGACCTGAAGATATCATAAGGATACTTGCCGGGGAAAAGTAGCGTTTCAGCTGTTCTTTTTTCTTCCCATAGAGATAAACGCAATAACTACACCGACTGCATTAACAGCGGTTCCTGTTATAAGCATAGCTCTGATTCCCAGATGATCAAGGATAACTCCACTTAAGAGATTAGAGAATACTCCGCCAATCGTTATGGCACTGGTTATAAATGCCTGCCCCTTTACCTGGTCTGACTCTGACATATGCTTGCTTACATAGTACGCTCCGGCCGGGATAAAAACTGCGTAGGCAAAGAGCTGAAAAGACTGACTTAAATACATACCGACCATATTGGTTGCAAAGACAAGTATGAGTATTTTTATAAAAAAAGCTATTCCGGACATGATAAGCAGTCTATCTGAAGTAATCTTCTTAAGTACTATTCCTATCAGTGCCATTACAGGAAGCTCCAGAATCGCCTGAAGGAAGTTGGAATATCCGAGTTCCTTTTCGCCTCCGCCGAGAAAACGAATGATCTGTATCATAAAATCATTGATCATATTATGGGCGAAGAAGAAACATATGGTTCCCAGAAGGAATAGTGAAAATGCAGGATAAGTGCGGATAAAATCAAACAGATTGTTGTGGGCTGTGTCGCCGTTTTCTGTTTCAACAGATGAGCCGCCGTATCGCTCATTGTTTGTACCGATATCGGTACTTTTTATTTTATCATTTTTCTTGAAGGTAAAAACTAATATGCCGGAAAGGAGCATGGAGACTACATTTATTATAAGAAGTATGCCTACTCCGTTTTTCTCGACGGCGCCTCCTACAAAGGCAGATGTTATAGCGAAACTGGCTGAACCCAGACCACGTGCAAGTCCGTAATAGATGTTGCATCCGGCCTTCTGATATTCGAAACAAAGGGCTGTCATTATAGGCTGGTAGGTAAACTGAACCATGTATATGAGCATATAGATAACAAAAACCAGAGCTTTGTTATTTCCGAGAAACATAAGCAGGAGAGAACCTAAAGCTATGATGGTAACAGCAATCAGGATGAATCTTCTGTTAGTGAGAGGTCCTGGTTTATCTATTATTCCGGCTACCACAGGCTGCGCTACAGCGGACAGAATATTTGCTATGGCAAGAAGTATTCCTACTTCAGTATTTGTGAATCCATGGTCAAGAAGATACACGGCGGCAAGCGCATGTATCGTACAGAAAGCTACAAAGTATGTTACATTTATGAGAGTATATCTGAGAGTCCAGAATTGCTTATTCATTAAAAATCTCCTATCTCTTCTTACTTATGTCATGATAT
>DOVG01000250.1 GCA_003520205.1 Lachnospiraceae bacterium | reverse complement strand
ATTGATGTAACGGAAAAACATATGGTTAATGGTGATACCATATTCTATATTCCTTCCGGGCAGACCTATCATTTGGATGAAAATGTATATGTAGACGGTGACTGGTCAAATGCCGCCTTCTTTCTTGCTGCCGGAGCAATTAATACAACTGATAACCCTATAACCATTACCGGATTAAATACAAACTCACTTCAGGGGGATAAGAAAATAATAACTCTTCTGAAAGAGTTCGGAGCAGATATAGTAATATCTGATAATACAGAAACAAAAGGTTCAACCCTGCAGAATATAACTGTATCACCTGCACCTCTTCACGGAATTGATATAGATGCTTCTGACATACCTGATCTCGTTCCTATTCTCTCTGTTGTTGCTTCTGCTGCAGAAGGCACAACAACAATCAGAAATATCGAAAGACTCAGAATCAAAGAAAGTGACCGTGTCGAAACAGTGATAGAGACTCTGACCAGCCTTGGGGCAGATATCCATGAAGAAAATAATGCTATACTTGTAAAAGGTAAACCTGTATTATGTGGTGGAATCATTGATTCTTATAATGACCACAGAATAGCCATGTCCGCCGCCATTGCATCTATCAGATGCGAAAATAGTGTAATAATAAAAAATCCCCGGGCAGTGGATAAATCCTACCCGGGATTCTATGATGATTTAATATCTATTCTTCATTAAGCGTGTCCAAAACAAAATTATATGCTACCGAAGCAAAGTATCCTATGATTCCTATCCAGAAACAAAATGGAGCCAGACCAGGCATGAGTCTGCAAACCATTTTATCTGCTCCGTTAACATGATTAGCAATACCAGTTTCTATATACGAATTCCAGCTTGCAACAGAATCCTTAAACTGGGTTGCACTGTTTCTGAAAGAACCCGTATGTGTCAAAAGAATCATAATAACAATCAAAGCTAACAGCATAGAAATTCTGATTATTTTCTTTTTATTAACAAAAAAATCTTTCTTCTTCAGATTATCATTTATTCCAGCCAGAATCAAAAACACAACAATCGCATAGAATAATAATAATAGAACTATAGGATATATTCCCTTAATCCCTATATGTCTTTCTATGATGTTATTATCAAGATCTTTGATAAACATGCCATGATAAGCATTATAAACACTTCTGATAAGACTTATACCACCTCTGTTTGTTTCTGTGGTTCTTACATATAATACCATCCAGTTAAACACAGTTGAAAGTATAAGCAATCCTGATGAGACAAGTGCCACAATACCCGCATTACGATAAGCATTTTCCTTCTTATAAAATGGCACCATTTCTTTACCATTTATCTCGGACATACACGCCTTCCTCTCTAAGCTCTTTTAATCTGTTCTTTACCATATCCAGTTCTTCCAGATATGTCATTCCAAACCACTGTTCATCTGTAGGTAAACATTTAACTGTTCCCTTACCTCTTTCAAGTATACTCTGTACAGCATCTGATATAGTTTCTTCAAATGTATCAGGAATATTCGTTACTCCTTCTATGAATCTCTTTTCGAAGCTTTCCTCTATATCATCTATAAAGCCTTCACTAAATGCCCATAGATTCATAGATGCAAGCGCTCCATTTGGAATAAGATGATAGGACACTCCACCATCCACAGTAAAGTAACCTCTTCCGTCTTCCATTTTGATATTCTTACGTTCATCTATTCGTAGAAGAGTTCCATCTTCATTTGTCTGACATATTCCTCTGCTGACTGTACCCGTAGGACTTAAAGTTTTTATCAGATCATAGCATATACAGCCATGCTCACCTGGCGAATCAGCTTTTGAAAGAAAGTCATACGCTGCAGTATAAGCTCCTCTTCCATAGAAATCATCTGCATTTATAGTAAGGAACTTCTTCCCCTTTAAAGCTTTTCTTGCACTCCAAAGCGCATGAGTTGTTCCCCATGGTTTTACCCTTCCTGCAGGAACTCCTACATTTCCAGGAACATCTTCCAGAGATTGATACACATAAGTTACAGGTATCTTCTTCTCTACTCTGTCACCAATTATCTTCTTAAACTTAGACTCGAAATCCCTTCTTATTATGAAAACTACTTCTGAAAATCCCGCCTCTATCGCATCATAAATAGCATAATCCATTAAAACGTGATCATCATCATCTACACTTTGAATCTGCTTTAACCCTTTAAAACGACTCCCCATTCCTGCAGCCATTACAACAAGAACCAAATTACTTTTAACCATAATTCCTACCTCTCCGTAGTTTTTTCTTTTGATTTACTGTCTTCTGTTGGCTTTTCTTCTGTTATAACATCTTCATTATCTTTATTTACTATGTACTCATCTATCTCTGACTGCTGGATTTCTTCATCAGCAAGCACCCTTGAGATAAGCTGATTTCCAAATTCTATATCCCCTTTATTTGGAATCATTACATATGCAGGTGTTCCAAGTGAATAGCATGCTTTCTCAGAATCAGATCCGCTCACACTATATGTAAGAACTTTCCAGTTTCCATTCTCAAGTGTACTCTGAACCAGATATCCTACATCTTCCTTCTTCATATTTGTCTGAAGCATGTTGCTCATCTCATCCATCAGACTGCTGTAATTCTTCAGCATATTAGAAGATTCCAGCTTCTCGATAGTAGCCTTGATAACCTGCATCTGGTTACGTCCACGCTGTCTGTCACCATCTGTAAAGTTTCTTGATCTCGCAAAACCAAGTGCTTCTGCACCATTCAGATGATTCTTTCCTTCACTAAATGAATATGTTCCTTCTTCTGTAACAGAAGTAAATGAATACTGTGAATCAACATCGATTCCACCAAGTTTGTCAATAATTGTCTGGAATCCTGAGAAGTTAATTCTGACATAACAGTTAAGGTCTGTATTATATATAGTCTTAAGCGTTGACATAGAAGTATCTATACCATAAAGGCCTGCATGCGTAAGCTTGTCTTCTTTATTAATTCCTGCAAGCTTCACATAGTAATCTCTCGGAGTAGATACAAGCATAACAGTTTTGGTTTTATTATTTACTACAGCGATAATATTTACATCACTTCTGCTCTTTGCTGTAACAGAACCAAATGTATCTATTCCGCTTATATATAGACAGAACTTATCTGTATCAATTTCTGCTTCCGGCTCAGCTACCTCTTCCTGAAATTCCTTTGCCATGATAACCTTGAGGTTCTTTGTGGAATACTGTGGATAATCCTCAGAAGCATCGAGCGTTACTATAGTACCATTATTAACTATGAGTCCCTGTATTCTTCCATTTTCAAAAGCACCTACAGCAGCATAAATAGATTCATAACCTTCAGTCCTTATATCTGCATTTACTTCCTGCTTCATTTCATCAAGAGTCTGCTGAACACTTTCAGAAGAAACAGTATTTACTATTCCAAATAAATAATCATTTGCAACAGCTTCATTTACTGATTCAACTGCATCATTACGTCCAACATATACATTTATCTCATCAGTTTCTGTTGTATTTCCTGTTACATCATCCATAGCTTTATTTGCTATGGCCATAAAATAACACATAATTCCTAATAAAATAGATAAAACCGAAGTGATTATTATCGCCATTATACGAAGCTTTTTGGTTCCTTTTTTTGCCAAAAAGAATATGCAGACTGAAATAGCTGCCAGAACAACTGCTACAATAACTGCATATGGGGTAGGGACTAACTTCATAGACATTGTAAGATATATCAGTGCTGCAGATACTGCAAACAAAATCACTGACATGATACAACCAACAATTTTCAATGCTTTCATTATTTTTTCCTTTTCTATCAGTTTCTGATGGACACTGAGTCCATATCTGATTTATAATACCACAAAAAGATATTAAAGCAAAGAGTAATTCTATGAAAGATATTAATTATTACCTCGAAAAAATGAATATAAACCTGAGCGCTACTCAGATAGAACAGTTAAACAAATATATGGAAATGGTTCTTGAAACCAACAAGGTTATGAATCTGACTGCCATAACTGATCCAGAGGAATTCGCACTCAAACATCTGGCTGACAGTTTGTCGATAATGGCATACGTTGATTCTTACAAAGAGCTTTCCACTTCATCTATTTCCGTAATTGATGTAGGTACAGGTGCCGGTTTCCCTGGTATCCCACTTAAGATAGCCTGTCCTGACATAAGACTCACTCTTCTTGATTCATTGAATAAAAGAATTGTTTTTCTTGAAAATGTCGTATCAGCTCTAAGACTTTCCAACGTTACAACCATACATGCCAGAGCCGAAGAAGGAGCCCGAAATCCAATGCTTCGTGACAGCTTCGACCTTGTAGTATCCAGAGCTGTAGCAAGTATGAACGTACTGGTTGAATACTGTCTTCCTTATGCTAAAGTGGGCGGCAATTTCGTTTCATACAAATCCGGAGAATGGCAAAGCGAAGTTGAAGAGGCAAAGAAAGCCATATATGTACTTGGCGGTAAGCTTGTTGACACAATAGAATCACCTCTCGCCGATTCGGATATACAGAGAAGCTTCATAGTGATAAACAAAGAAAAAAAGACACCCAAGCCTTATCCAAGAAAACCGGGAACGGCAAAAAAAGCACCCCTATAAAAAATAAGTGAGTCCGTGACTCACTTATTTTTTGTATTATTACCCATTCGTTTATCGTTATTTTTCCTCTCGATATACCTTTTGTCCCGCTCCCTTTTCTTCTCAGCAAGTACATCCTTACGTCTCTTTATATCAGTATATTTTGCCTTAGTTATCGGATGTATCTTCTTTACAACAAACACCGTATCCATACTTTCTGAAGCAGGTTTAAACTTGATAGTTGAAAGCATTCTTCCATGTCTGAAGCATACTCCAACTGCCAGATCAGTAGTATTATTTATCTGAAACGGCTTTATCTTACTTGCAGTTCTCCGACCGCATCTTGCACATCTGATATCAGTAATTCTCTTATCTGAAAGCGCCGCCTTCTTAGATGAATATTCACCATATATTTCCTCAAGTGTCCCATTATGAAAATCATGAATTGATTCGGAACGATTTCTGGGATATCTATATGTATCATATACATATTTATCACTAATATCTCCCAGCTTAGCCTCCTGCATAATTCTTGCAGTATAGTAGGCATCATTTATAGCCGCATGAAATGGCCTGTCATGGGTAAGCTTCAGTCTGTCTACTGCTTTCTCCAGCTTGCTCACAGAATTATCTTTGGAGTATTTATCTGCAAATATCTGCTGTATATCATAGAATTTAAGCGGAAAAGGAAGTTTGGGCATATAGTAGAAATCCATATTTGACTGCAGATAAGACAGGTCTGAAGGACCCCAGCTGCAGAATACGTAGTCTGTTTCCTCTGCACCAGCCACTTTTTCCCCACTGTTCTTATCCACATCCTCTGATGGTACTTCCGAACACCATTTCAGGAAATTACCGCAAGCTTCCTTGAATGGTATTCCTTCTCTCTTCAGTGTATCCTCATCATAGTTTAGTATGTCCCTGATATACTTATGAAACTTCATATATAACTTGGGTTTAATCAACTGAGAAAATTCATCTATTATTTTGTAATTGTCATCGAGCTTTACAGCTCCTATCTCTATGATCTCAAATGGCATTCTCGGATGTTCGCCCGCATGTCCATTAGGACTTTGATTCCATTCCAGATCGAAGACAATATAATTCATGTCTGCTCCTAATAGTCTATAGTAATATTTCAGTGTTCATAAGGTGTTGAAATGTACATAATCAGCATATTTACATCAGCAGGAGATACACCAGATATTCTCGATGCCTGCCCTATAGATGTAGGACGAACTGCTTCCAGTTTCTGTCTAGCCTCTATACGAAGATTACGAACCTTATTATAGTCTATATCATCAGGAATTCTCTTCTTTTCCATCTTCAGGAAATGATCAACCTGTCTTTGCTGCCTATCTATATAGCCCTCATACTTAAGGAATATATTGATCTGTTCGATGATTTCCTTTATTCTTCCCTTTTCCTTATGATCATCCGCAAATCTATTCTCTATATCTTTCAGTTCTTCCGGACGATCAGGATCAAGTTCCTCAACTTCTACATATCCAAGCTCCGGTCTTCTTATCAAGTCTGCAAGAGAAACTGCAGTATGAATTGGAGAGCTCTCATGTCTCTGTAGAAAATCCTGTGTAGACTTATTAGCACCAATCATTATTTCTTTAAGTCTTGATATTTCAGACTCTATTATACGCCTCTTTTCACAGAATGTCTCGTATCTTTCATCATCTATCAGTCCCACCTCATGTCCGATATCTGTAAGTCTCAGATCCGCATTATCCTGTCTTAAGAGAAGTCTGTACTCAGCGCGGCTGGTCATCATTCTATAAGGTTCTTTAGTTTCCTTCGTAACAAGATCATCTATAAGAACTCCTATATATCCATCAGATCTTTTAAGCACAACCGGGTCTTTACCCTGCAGAAGTCTAGCAGCATTTATTCCTGCGATAAGTCCCTGCGCTCCAGCCTCTTCATATCCACTACTTCCATTTATCTGTCC
>DOVG01000226.1 GCA_003520205.1 Lachnospiraceae bacterium | reverse complement strand
ATGATGGGAAGTAGTGATAGATGAAGACACATCTTGATACACCCATCCAAGGTACATATTGAGCAAGATATGAGACAGTCAGGAAAATGGCTGTCTTTTCATTTACTGTAATACTATAAGCAGTAGACTGTTTTTTAGATTTCTTGCTCTTTTGTGTATTTTCTGCAGCATTTTTCTTTATTTTTATTATATCTTTGATTATCTTTATGCAGCCACATACAGCCTTGTAGAAAACAAACAGTACACATGGGATAGCTGGCCACCATACGGCTACATTTCCTATATAATTTACAGTTGAACGAAGTGTTACATCAAAGCTTTGGTCAACCAGATTATTTGCGGCAAGAAGAGGTTTATAAACTACAGGCCAGGTATAAAAATCCGACATATAAGGATGTGTTGCCTCAAGGTTAGCGTGGTAGTTTATCATATAGTTTGTATTTCTAAGTGTTCTGGCAAGTAATCCTGTCCACCCATAGCCTATATATAGTCCGTCATCATTCCATGTAATAGTCTTATCGGTATATCCCATCTGAGCATATTCTTCAACTGCAGGAATATATGCAAGGGTGTAAGTAATTAGAGGAATAACTATAAAGAATAATACACAGAAAGCTGCAAGTCGTCCTACCTTCTTCACAGGATAATGGGTAAATGTATGAACAAGGAATATAAGTGCCAGTCCGGCTGCTGCGTATACTCCAGTAAGCTTAGTAGCTATAGCACATCCCATAGTAAATCCTGACAGTGCCAGAAGACCAGTGATGCTTCTTGGAAGAAGTCTTCCGGTCATTTGTTCTTTACTAGTATATACAGAATTAAATTCAGTTATATATAGATACATATAGTAATAAGACTGTATGATGAAAAATGCCACAAAGATATCTATTGTGGATATTCTGGATAAAGTAAAATGCATGCAGTCAAATGTAAAAAGTAGAGCAGTGCAGGTAGCAACATAGGTATTTTTAAATATAGCCTTTGCAAAACAATACATCAGTGGAACAAAAAGTATGCCAAAGATGGCAACGAAGAATCTGAATCCAAATGGAGTCATCCCAAATATTTTTATACCTAGAGCTATGAAACATTTTCCAAGCTGAGGATGTGTAGTTTCATAAGTTGGAAGACCGTGAACAAATTCGTAACCGGTGCGGCCATGATATATCTCATCAAACATAGTTCCATCCATGTAGGTACATTCTTTGGTAGTATAATACTTGTCCTGTTCATCAAAAAGTTCCGGATAACTGTCCTCATTTACAGGATTTACTATCTCGCCATTTTGTCCCAGACATACTATTTCATTAAAAACTCCGCCTTTTTCATCTGTACATACAATTCCGAGATAACGTAGAGTATAATATACATCAATCCTGTTCCATTGGAAAACAGAAGTGACAGTTCTGTCACCGATAGTCTCCCATTCTTTTGTTACTTCATTATATGTGGAAAGAGAAACCTGTCTGTTTTCAAGATTTCCTAGATATATATCCAGTTGTTCAATAGTTATATAATCGCCAAAATCAAGAATAATATCCCTGTTATCACTTGTGGTAGTATAAGAAGTCTCTGGCGCAAATGTATTACCCAGACGATAGAATACCAGACAGGTAAAAATGAAGGTCAGGGTAAGCATGCATATCCAGTCTTTCTTTGTGAGAAGTTTGACGGATGGGAGGGCATAGAAGTAACTTAGAAAACCGCTCTTTTTGGTGGTATTATTCTTTCTTTTTGATTTTTTATTCTTTGACGACATAAGAATTAACACTCCGATAGTGATATAATTGCAAGTAGAAGTATAGCACCTATCATAAAAATACACAAGAAATCATCATAATTGCTTGAATGGCGGTTCACATGTTATTATAATACACAGTGTAATACTATAACTTAAAAAGCAAAATCGGAATAAAAGTATGAATGACAAAATTCAAAAAATAATAAAAGCTGCTATCCCTTATATTGTAATAATTCTGGTATCACTGTTATCAGAATTATTTCTGTTTAATTATAAGCATTGGCAGACTATAGGATATAAGGGAAGTAATCCCGAGGTTCATTTTTACGGAATAAGTAAGGATAATGATGTTTATACAGTAGATGATGGTGACAGGTATCTGGAGATAACTGATATAAACGGATACTTGAAAAATGCTTTCATAGAGATCGTAGATATAGATAAAGAGGAATATGATGAGTCTTCGTATATTAATGTTGGTTTTGAAGCAACGGATGAAGGACATTCATTATATTATGGTTTATATTCTCGTAAGATAACACATAAAGAACCAAGAAGCTATTATGTGACATTTCATTTATATGGCAAGGCAAAGAATCTGAAGATAAAGCCTGATGTTCAGCCCGGTCAGAGACTCAGAATAAAAATTATGACAAATGTAAAGGTCCCAATTTTCTTTTACTGGGAAAGATGGCTGTTTGTTATGGTCATGCTTCTATTCCTTTATGCACTGAGACCGGCTTCAAAGCTGCACAAAATTGAATACGCAGCCCTCAATCGAAATCGTGTTCTTTCCCTTGTTTTTGGCGTGTTTATAATAAATGCGATTGCATTTCTCTGGATAACAAAACTGAATGGATTCTATCAGTATGAGCCACAGATCAATCATGAACAGTATCAGAAGCTGGCTGAAGCCTTTACCCAGGGAAGTCTGTCTATTCTGGATGAACCTACTCCCGAACTTGTTGATATGGAAAACCCTTATGATATGGCTCAGCGTTCTGCTGACGTGGGAGAGGAAAACTATTATTTTGACTATGCATATTTTAATGGAAAGTATTACGTATATTTCGGTGTGGTTCCGGCTGTGCTGATATATCTTCCTTATTATCTTTTTAACGGAGAGCATATACATAATCATACTGTTTGTTATATAGGTATTTTGATATTACTTGCAGCTATACTCATGCTTTTTGATGTGATAATCAGAAAATACTATAAGAAATGCGGTATAGGAGTATGGCTTCTGACCTTTGAACTGACAATAATAGGAAGCTTTCTTATCTATATAGCAAAGCGTCCTGATCTTTATGCCGTTCCGATTATCTTCGGTCTGGATTTCGCATTGCTGAGTATGAATTGTTTCCTCAGAAGTGAAAAGAAGGATGGCAGTCTGAATAACATTCTTATAACTCTGGGGTCTTTATGTGCTGCGTTAATAGCAGGCTGCAGACCACAGCTTTTCCTATTCTTTATACTGGACATATTAATCGTAAGAAAGTTTGCATTTTCAAAAAAATATCTGCTGTCAGCCGGTGGCAGAAAAACTATTATGGCAGTGGGAATACCTATGGTTGCAGTAGCTGCAACTCTTATGGTTTATAATTTCAAGAGATTTGGCTCACCCTTTGATTTCGGAGCATATTATAACCTTACATTCAATGATATGAGAAACAGAGGAAATGTATGGGACAGAGTTCCACTGGGCATAGTGGCATATCTTCTCAGACCTCTGGAATTATCTCCGGAATATCCGTTCTTTAAGAATCTGCAGCTGAGTTCTGTTTATATGGGTCAGACTATTCAGGAAGACACCTACGGCGGGCTTTTTATGGTATCACCGTTTTCATTGCTTGGCTTTTTATCTCTTATTTATTCGAAACAATTAAAGCAGAAAAAAACACTCTGGCTCTTATCAATCAGCTCGATGATAATAGCTCTTGTTGTTATTGTGTTTGATATAGAAAATGCGGGAATAGTGGGAAGATATTTCTTTGACTTTTCACTTCTGTTCATGCTTGCCGCAGTATATACGGTATACAGCATCCTCGATATATATGGAAACAGAGCATTACTGTTCAGAACAATTATTCTGGCTTTATTAGGTCTGTTTGTTTTCCAAGTCCTGTATCAGACACAGATCTTTATGCTGGATGCAGGAGATCTGTTAAAGAATGACAGACAGGATCTGTTCCTGCACTATTATTATTTATTTGAATTTGGCTTATAGTATTACGGTTTGGGAGATAGGAAATGTTATATATTAATGCATTGTTTTTAATGATCATATTAGCAGCCATCGTCCTCTTTATTGTTGATAATGTAAAGAAAGAGGATAGTGAAGATGGTAAAATAGTTGAGCTTACTCAGTTTAACAAGATTGCCGGATATGTTTTGATCGCATTAATAGCTGTATTTGTTTTTCTTAGAATTTATGGCTTCGGGGAAGTACCGGGCGGAGTTAATCAGGACGGTGCTATGGCAGCAGTGGATGCCAAAGCTCTTGCGGATTATGGTACGGACAGATTCGGAACTAAGCTGCCGGCACACTTATATGCCTGGGGCTATGGTCAGATGAGTTCGCTGATGTCTTATTGTATGGTTCCGTTTATAAAGCTTTTCGGACTTAATGTAATAACAATGAGACTTCCGATTCTCCTAGCAAGCTTAATGGGTATAGCTGCATTTTTCTTTCTGTTCAAAAAGCTGTTTTCCAAGGATGCTGCTCTTATAGCCGCACTTCTGGTAGCTGTTAATCCCTGGCATTTTATGCAGAGCCGCTGGGCACTTGACTGCAATATGTTTCCGCATATGTTCATCATCGGACTTATGTTTTTGGTATATGGAATAAGCAGAAAAAGATATGTATATATATCCATGATCTTTTTTGCTCTGTGTATGTATTCCTATGGAGTGGCATTTTACATGGTGCCATTATTCCTGCTGGCGGCTGCTATAGTATTACTGGTTATGAAGCTTATTAAACTAAGAGATGTAGTCTTAGCTATAGTGATATATTTTGTAGTATCACTTCCGATTTATATTACTATGCTTATCAACGCAAAAGGCTGGGATACTATTTCCTTACCTTTTGTTACCATGCAGTCTTTCCCGGATAGTGTAAGAACAAATGATATGCTGTTCTTCTCAGATACTCCGGTAACACAGCTGTTTCAGAATATAAAGACCACGATCAATCTTGTGTTTCTTCAGAAGCCGGATCTTATCTGGAACTCCATTGATGCTTTCGGGACCATTTATCTCTGCAGTATTCCACTGGTATTTATGGGATTTGTTATATGCTTATATAAGAGTATCAAAGAAAAAGAAGCTGATAAAAAAGCAATTTACAGGCTTCTTGTTATTTACAGTGTATGTGCAGCTCTTGTAGGTGTATTTATTAACGGAGTAAATGTTAACAGAATAAATATCATTTTCTATGCCAATATTATTTTCATGGCAGTAAGTATATATCATATAGTTTCATGGAAGAAATATTCTTCAGCTGTTTTTGTAGTAGCATATGGCGTGTTAAGTGTACTTTTTATCGTTAATTATTTTAATACCTGGGAAGGTCAGATAGAGAAGTGTTTCTATTCTGATTTTATGGATGCTCTCTATTACATAGAAGATATGGATTATGATAAATGTTATATAACACCGGATACACAGTATGAAGGAAGCGTAAATGTAAGTGAGATACTTACCATGTTCGGACTGGATATTGATGCTGAGTATTTCCAGGGAAAAACCAATGAATTCGGTGGAAAGAGTATTCCGTATCATGAAAGATATATATACTCTAATCCTACAGAAAATAAGCCTGCATTAGATGATAAAGTGATATATATTATCAGAAGCAGTGCATATAATAACTATGATTTTTCAGAGTGGGTAGTAGATGATTTCAATGATTATTATGTCATAACCGCAGAATAGTTTTAGCTATATCTTTTACAAGGGGTAAGGAAATAGTATTTATGAAACGAATTATGAATAAAAAAATTGTATATTTGTTCTTTATTTTGGCTTTTTTACTATTATTTTTAATAAAGGTAATTGGAATAGCATTAGAAGATAATATTGATCAACAATTATTATTTGATGATATTTCTTTTGAAAGAGAGAGTTCTACTTATTTTACAGAACATCTGGCATGTCCTGAAGGTATTTATGATATTTCAATTGATTATGATAGTGATACTGATTTTAATGTGGAAGTAACGGCGGAGCAGATATCTCACAAAACAATCTTTGCGGATACTCCATATTTTTGTAGTGGAAAAGCTCACAAAACATTTTCGGTTTGGGTTAATGATGATTGTGAACAGATGACAATTAAATTGCATGGTGAATCGGATAATATCAAGATAAATAGTATTCGGATTAAATCTAGTTGGAATTCAAAATTATATAGAATAATAAAAATATCGCTTGTTCTTTTATTCCTTATTTTTGTTTTATTTGTGTATGTTAAAAGAAACCTATTTCGTAAGTATTCATTTGAAATATTTGGAATATTAGGTATTGCTACTTTTGCATCATTGGGAGCCTTGGTTAGGTATATTATTTCAGGAGATGATTTATATTTTCATCTTATGAGAATAGAAGGGTTAAAAGAAGCATTTTTATTGGGGGATATTCCTTGTAGAATTCAAACAAATTGGTTTGATGGATGGGGATCTGCAGTATCTATAATGTACGGAGATGTATCTTTAGTATTACCAGCTGTAATGAGACTGATGGGATTTACCCTTATTACATCATATAGTGTGTTTGTTGTGGTTATAAACACGTTGACGGCTATTTCTGCATTTTATGCTTTTGTAAGATTAACAAATAATAAATATATATCTATGTTGGTATGTGGATTATATGTTCTTTCTCCATATAGATTATGTGATATATATGTCAGGGGAGCTTTTGGGGAATATATCAGTATGATTTTTCTTCCATTAGTTGTATTGTTTTTTTATTATGTATTTGCTAAGGATGTTAACGGAGACGATTATGGTAAACAAATAATAATCCCGGTTATTGGTTTGTCTGGCGTTATTCAAACTCATGTTCTAACAATAGCTATGATATTAGTATTTGGAACTATTTTTCTATTGTTTAATTACAAAGAATTATTTGTTTTTAAAAGAATAAAATATGCATTAAAGATTTGCTCGATTGTAATTCTTGTAAATATGTGGTTTTTAATTCCATTTCTAAGATTCTTAAGTGAGGATTTAAATGTTAATAGTAAAGCATATCATCCCAATGATTATCAATGGTATGGATTGACTATCGCAGAAATTGTTGCTCAAAAAGCTTCTCCTTCAATGGGGTATAATTGGGCTAATAATTCATCTTTATCTAATAGAATGGGTTTAGCTGTTGGTAATGGATTTTTGATTTTTCTAATAATTTATTTTTATTTATTAATTAATAAAAAAATAGAAAAAAATAAAAAGGCTTCTTTGATTACAGCGGTGTTAGGAATATGTGCGTTATTACTAACTAGTATATATTTTCCATATGCTGAAATAAATAAACATATTCCAATATTGTTTTCGATTCTAAAAGTAAATATTCCGTTTAGATATATGTCTATAGCGCTTGTAATGTTTTCATTTTTGATTTTGTTTTCATATGAAAACTTGAATAATTGTTTCAGTAAGATATTGAGATATGGCATTTTTATGGGATTAGGATTAATATCCATAATTCAGAGCTTTGATTATATGTATAGTTATATCTATTCCGGAGAATCTTTTGTATGCTATGATGGTAGCACAATTAAAATTGAGGATTCTGAATTAGGAGAGTATTTATATCAAGGAGTAAGTATATACGATAATCATAATAATGATTTTTTATCTTCGGGATGTTCAATCGAAGACAAGAAGATAAATCATAATAGATATGATATTAAGCTAAATGTAAATAATGAAAATGCATATATAGAACTTCCGTTGAATTATTATCCGGGTTATTCTGCATATAGTAGCGAAGGTGGAAAGCTAAGAATTGAAAAAGGGACAAATGGAAGATTAAAAGTCAATATTCCTACTATAGGAATTAATAATATAAGAGTAAGATATAAAGGTTTTATCTCTTGGAAAATTGCGGATATTATATCACTCCTTTCTATTTTGTTATTATTATCCACGCAATTTAATAATTCTAAACACAAGACATTTAATCAAATTACTTTAAAAGTAAAAAAGACAATGAAAGAAAAAAGATGGATAAGCCTTTTGTTTTTTGGTCTTATCCTATGTGTTGTGTTTGTAGGGATATTATATCTAAATTTACATACGGAGCTTGTTTCTGATGACGTTATGTATCTGTATAGCTTTAGAACTGGTTGGCCTGAAACGGATACTCACAGATTTACGCTTAGTGATTTATTTAGCTCGATGAGTTACCATAGAAAAATATGGAATGGAAGGGTGGTTGCACATGGTTTGTTACAGGTGCTTCTTATGCTTCCTCCGATTCCCTTTAGGATTGTTAATTCTTTATTCTTTATTATTCTAGGCTTGTTAGTATACTTTCATTCTACATATAAGAATAAAAAATCTAAAAGTTTAATAGTTTTAATATATATATTTATTTGGTTTTTTGTTCCAAATTTCGGGCAAACAATACTATGGGCATCTGGCGCCGCAAGTTATTTGTGGTGTACTTGTATTATTCTTGCAATTCTTATTCCGTATAGAGTTTATATAGTTAATGATAAAATTGGTGGTAAGTTTTTTTCGGTATTTATGTTACTGTTTGGAATAATAGCGGGATGTACTAATGAAAACACCGGAGGTGCACTTGTATTATTATGCATGTCTTTTTGCTTATACTATTATTTGTTAAAGAAGCATATTCCTTTGTGGGCTATCACAGGTGTTTTAGGTGAAATTATAGGTGTGTTATTTCTTGTGACGGCAAATGGAAATAAAAGAATTGATTCGTCCACAGACATTAGAGGATATATCGAGAGATTAAAGATTATAGTAAACATGTTTTTTGAAAAATATATCCTTTTAGCATTTTTTATTATTATTATGTTGATAATAAACTATGCTTCGTCTAAAGAAAAAGTAACTAAGAAAAAAATGTTTTCTACTGATATCTTTTTCTCAGTTGCATTTGTTTTGTCAGGACTTGCATCGGTTGGTGTGCTTATGTTTTCAGCTATATTTCCTCTAAGAGCAATGTTTGTAGCAAGTGTATTTTTGATAATAGTATTTGGAATTAATTACAGTAGTGTTGTTAATAAATTGGGGGATACAACAAGTTTATGTATTTGTATTATGGCGGTATTATTGTGCATCGAATCATATAGGTATCAATCTCAGAATATTTTAGATACATGGAAACAGGTTGATTATGGATTAGATCTGATAAAGGATGCTCATAATGAAGGAAAGGCTAGTGTAGAAGTACCACTGTTACAGCTTAATGGAAGTGAATACGATGCATTTAGTGAAACGCAGTATTTAAATGAAGATAGTGGAAGTTGGTTTAATACTTGGATGAAATATAAATACGGTGTGGAAATTACTGGTTATTAATAAGGGTATAACTCCAAATACCCAATTTGAGGGGGGTTAAGGGTGCAATTTAATTCTTATATTTTTATATTGCTATTCTTGCCAATATTTGTTGTTGTTTTTTTTCTGTTGAATAAAATCAATATTTTTTTAGGGAAGCTGTTTATTATTCTGTCCGGAGCGGTTTTCTATTTATATGCCGGAATTAATATCTCTATAATATTCGGCATAAGCATAGTTATAAATTATCTCTTGGCACTCATCGTAAAAAAAGTAAAAAAGAAGTGGATGTGTGGGCTGGCCATTGTCTCAAATGTAGGCCTGCTCATATATTTTAAGTATTATAATTTTATTATATTAACAATAAATGATCATTCTACAAAACAGTATCCCACCAAGGATATTCTTCTTCCTTTAGGAATCAGTTTTTTTACATTCCAACAGATAATGTATCTGGTTAATCTGTATAAGAATGAAATTAAAGAAGCTAAACTTACAGATTACCTGGCATACATCTTATATTTCCCCAAATTAATAATGGGTCCGTTAGCGGAATCTAAAGAAATAATCGATCAGATTAATGATAAAGAGAATAAAAAAATCAAATGGGATAACGTGGCTGCAGGACTTAGATTATTCAGCTATGGTCTGTTCAAAAAAGTGGTTCTGGCTGATACTTTTGCTAAAGTAGTAAAATGGGGCTTTACTAATCCCGGGTCAGCAACCGCAGGAGATCTTTTCCTGATAATGATCTTTTATACCTTTGAGATCTATTTTGATTTTAGCGGATACACTGACATGGCAGTCGGTGTGTCAAATATGATCAATATATCTTTACCTATTAATTTCAATTCCCCATATAAGGCTACTTCAATAAGAGATTTCTGGAAGCGCTGGCATATGTCGCTTACGGCTTTCTTAACTAAATATATTTATTTTCCTTTAGGAGGAAGTAAAAAAGGCGTTGTTAGAACCTATCTGAATATTTTGCTCGTATTCATTGTAAGCGGTCTTTGGCATGGAGCGAACTGGACATTTATTCTATGGGGCCTTATACACGGAGGCTTACAAATATTAGAAAGAGTATGTGATAAGGTTTATAACAAGCTGTTTGATGTAGCCAAGTGGATGTATACATTTTTTGCTGTTAACATACTGTGGCTGCTTTTTAGGGCTGAAAGTATTCAGCAATGGAAAGAAATGCTGATTAAGATGTTTTCATTCCAGAATATGGCCATCAGTGATGAAGTATTAGGTCCCTTCCCATCATCGATACTCACCTTTTTATTTGAAAGATTCCATCTCACCACACTAAGCTCGTCGGTGAGAGGATTAAGTATGATTATATATATTGTAGCTGCATATGTTATTTGTCTGGTTCCGGAGAACAATTATAAGACCTCACAAAAAACTAATTATTTTAATGTTGTTACAAGTGCCATTGCATTTATCTGGGCATTTTTATGTTTGACCAGTGAATCTGTTTTTGTATATTTTAATTTCTGATCAGGAAAAGAATTATGAGTAAAAAACATGTGATATGGGTAATTATATACTTAGTATTGGTTTTAGGCAGCCTATTGACTGTAGGCGGTCTGACTTATAAAGTTGATCCGTTTATTCATTTTCATGAGCCGGATACTGCCCATTATTTTTATAAACTGGAGAATCAACGAAGCCTTAATTACGGAATTATAGAACACTTTGATTATAGTGGTCTGATAACCGGTACTTCCATGGTAGAAAACTTCAAAGCTTCAGAAGCAGAAGAAGCTTTTGGTTGTAAGTTTATCAAGGTGTGTTCTTCGGGAGCGACATTTAAAGAATCAAATGAATATCTGGAAACGGCATTGGCTGATAACGACGATCTGAGAATTATTATTCGCGGATTGGATATGGATATGTTCTTTGATGATAGTGAACGAATGAGGGAGGACCTTGGAGAGTATCCTACCTATCTGTATGATGATAATGATTTTAATGATGTGAAGTATTTATTTAATGGTGATGTGTTCTTTTCATATGTTTATCCTATGATAAAGGAAAGAAGTAAGGATTCCTTTGAGCCCGGAATAACATCCTTTGATGATTATTCCAACTGGATGGGAGGCTGGGTTTTCGGTAAAAATGTATTGTATCCTGATGGGGTTACTGTAAGAGAAGCCACGGAAGGTGCCGGAATCACAGAAGAAGAAAAGAATATAATTCTGGAGAATATAACACAGAATGTGACTGGAATAGCAGAGGAATATCCTGATACTACCTTCTACTATTTCATTACTCCATACAGTATTCAGTGGTGGCAGAATAAAAGAGACTATGGTTACCTTAATAAACAGATTGAGGCAGAAAAGCTGATAATTGAGGAGATACTGAAACATAAAAATATAAAGCTTTATTCTTTCAATTGTTTATCTGATATAACCACCGACCTGAATAATTATAAGGATAGTATTCATTATGGTGAGTGGGTAAACAGCATGATGATAAAATATATGTCAGAGGATAAATGCCTTTTGACCTATGATAACTATGAATCCTATCTGACAGAAGAAAAAGATTTGTATTATAATTATGACTATGCACAGCTTAATGATCAGGAAGATTATGAAAATGACAGATTTATGGAAGTGCTGTTTAATGAGAAGATAAATGGTGTGGAACCTCTGCATATAGATTTTAATGACACCGAACTGGTCACGATTCAAAATGCGGAAGTAGTGGAAGACCAGTATAATGGAGCTGATGGTTTATTATGTACCGGATGTATAGGTCGTCCGTCAGAAAGTGATATCTCCGTATCAGATTATTTAAGGGATACAGGATATATTGGTTTTAAGTTTTCTGTAGATGATATAGGTGAATATAAAAATCTGATCTTTTACGGAAAAAAGGCCGCGGATCATGGTCAATTAACTGTATATATTTATGATAGCAATGGAAATGTAATGGCGGAACGCACCGAGACATATCCCAATCTGGATAACGAATGGCATCAATACCTTATTGATGTATCACAGCTTGAAGGCGGTGCCACAATCATCTTTAATGGTGGATATATAGATAATTCCGGTAATGCGGATTCACAGTATGTATTTAGTGATATAACACTATATTAGTTGATGTAATCTATTGTAGTAGGTTAGAGGATAAACCAGAAGATATGAAGATATTAATAGTTACAACCGGTGGTACTATCTGCAGTACTGCCTCAGCTGAAAATGGAAATAAGAATAATGTGAATACAGGAGCGGTGCTTCCGGTACTGGTGGATGAGGCGAAGAACAGTCTTAAAAAAGATTTGGATGTTTCGGACCTTTCTTTTGATATTGTAAGTCCCATAAATGTACTCAGTGAGAATATGACCATAGAAGCATGGAATGTGCTGCTGGCTGCGCTCAGGGATGTGGATTATGGAAAGTATAGTGGACTGATCATACTTCATGGAACGGACAGCCTTCATATGACTGCGCCACTTCTTTCGGTTCTGATGAGAGGACTGGAGTGTCCTGTTATTCTGGTATCAGGTAATCGAATCATTACAGATCCTGAAAGTAATGCAGTGGAGAACTTTGCAAATGCAGTCAGGATGATTAATGTCATTTCGATTAATAAACCGGAAAATGAATCGTTAGAAAGTAATGTTTTCCCATCGGATAATACATATGTTGTATATAGAAATATGAATGGCATTTCCTATGTGCACCGGGCTGCTTTGCTGGAAGAGTGCGCTGATTATTCAGAGGATTTTTTCAGTGCGGGCATGATCAGATTTGAAGAATGGATAGAAAAAGAAACAATCGAAGGAAAATCGGTTAATAAGATAGATATAGAAGAAGAGGTTTCTGTAGAAGAAGCTTTAGATAATGATCATTTTGAAGGTCCCCCTCTAATTAAAAAGAACATATTACTGACAGACGATGTCCTGTATATAAAACCATATGTTGGAATCAATTATAACAGGTTTTCGCTGGAGGAAGTCAGATGTGTGCTTCATGGTCTGTATCACAGCAGTACAGCAAATGCTGCCGATGATTCGGCTCATTCTGCGCTTCATTTGCTAAAGAGGTGCAAGGATGCTGGAATTCCTATGTATATATATCCTTGTAACAAAGACTCTTACAGATATGTTACGACAAAAGCTTTACTTGAAGCTGGGGCAATACCCCTGAATGGAGGGACGTGGAATCTGGCATATTCCAGACTGTTAGTAGCTAATAGTAAAAAAACTCAGGAGCAAGTAAGATAGTTTCATCCCGATTAGTGCAAAGAATTAATGATAATAGAGGAGTCCGGCATGAAAAAATCAACTCATATGAGAAAACGAGATAAGAATTTTCGGAAGCTGAAAAAGAATAATGTGTGGTTTTCACAGCTTACATTTTTGCTTTTCATATTCATAACTATAGCTGCCTTTGTGTTATTTGCCAGCGAGCTTATTGTTTATCTGACGCTTACACAGCTTTTTGATGGAAAAAGGCTTCTGGATATTAAGGCTGATCTATATAGTAATGCGTCAGAAGCTGAAAAAACCTTTATATATAAGAGTCTGGATAAAGAACTTGAGGCTTATATTATTGAGGATGCTTCAGGAAATGTAATCCACAGTAATGGAGAAGATACTCACACTGATAATGGCGGATATGTTGAAGCTGTTGATGGCGAGAATACAGTATTTGTTTTTTCAGATAAAGAAGATTCATATTTGATTCCCAAGGGTGGAGATCTACACATAGATTTTAAGAAGCTGGAGAATGATTTTAAGAAAAATAAGCTTTTTGTAACAGAAGAGATAGAAAAATACAGCGAAGATGTGGTTGATGAAAAGACCGGCGTTGTGTATAAAACCATCTCAATGGACGATGAAAATTCCAAACAGATAATGGCTATCAATGTGATCAGATCATCGGTCTGGATAGTTTCTGAGATTAAGGGCGGTGGACGGATTATCGGTAAATATGTTTATTCGGTAAAAATGTCTGACATATTTTTTGCTGCCGGCCTGACTATTATAATTGCCATATTGCTGCTTATTTTGATTTTTGTAATTATAGGCAGAATTATTTCGAGCATAAGGAATCAGAAAAGGCTTAATAATATATTCCTGAAGGACGAAATAACCGAAGGTAATAACTGGACATATTTCAGGATGCGGGGCAGCCGTCTGTTGAAGCATAAAAATGTAAAGTATGCAATGGTAAATATTGATTTTGTTAAATACAGAAATTACTGCCTCTGCCATTCCATAGAGGAAGGTGAGGAGCTGCTTCAGAAGCTTGATAAAGCAATTAGTAAAAATATAGATAAGAAGAAAGAGCTTTCGGCACATTATGCTTCTGCAAATTTTGCTTTACTGCTAATGTATGATGAGCTTGATGAGTTAAAGGAAAGACTCTATGAGCTGATTAATACTTTGAAGCAAACTGATGAAGAGCATGACCTGAATTTTCATGTTGGAATAGATCCTCTGAATATAAAACTTGATGAGAAGGGTAAACCTGTGAAGCTTCAGGATCTGGATATAGAGCTTGAGTATAATAATGCCTGCACTGCAAGGGCAACTCTCGAGGAAAGTGATGATACTGCAATAGCTGTATTTGATGAAAAGCTTTTTGAAGAGCAGAGATGGTTTGATACTGTAGTTGAACATCAGAGAAGTGCAATAGAGAATGAAGAATTCGTAGTATATTATCAGCCCAAATATAACCCGAATAATGATGAACTTTCAGGGGCTGAGGCGCTTATCAGATGGAATTCGCCGGAGTTCGGTATAGTGCCTCCGGGAAGATTCATTCCGATATTTGAGAAAAATGGTTTCATTACTGAGATAGATCATTATATGATAGAACATGTAGCGAGAGACCAGAAGAGGTGGTACGATCAGGGTTATAAATGTGTGCCTGTGTCCGTAAATGTATCCAGAGCACATTTTGTTGAACCGGATCTGGCTGAGCAGATAAGAAACATGGTGGATGCGGCAGATGCACGACGCAGTCTGATAGAAATAGAACTGACAGAGAGCGCATTTTTCGATGACAAAAAGGCCATAATAAACACTATCAAGAAGCTTAAGGAATACGGCTTTGCTGTTTCTATGGACGACTTTGGTTCGGGCTATTCATCACTTAACTCACTGAAGGATATGCCTCTGGATGTATTGAAGCTGGATGCTGAATTCTTCCGTGGAGATCTGGAGGATGAGCGAGGGGAAATAGTTGTTTCCGGTGCAATTAATCTTGCAAAGAATCTGCATATGCGTACTGTGGCAGAGGGAGTTGAAAAACGGGATCAGGTTGAGTTTCTGGCAAAGCAGGGCTGCGATATGATTCAGGGCTACATCTATGATAAGCCGATGCCTGGGAATGAATTTGAAAAGAGAATGAAATCACCCGCATCATGATATAAATTACATGGAAAGGAAAAAACATGCTTAACATAGTTCTTCACGAACCGGAAATACCACAGAATACGGGCAATATAGGAAGAACCTGTGTAATAACAGGAGCGCGTCTTCATCTTATCAGACCGTTGGGCTTTAGGATAAATGAGAAAACAGTTAAAAGAGCAGGCCTTGATTACTGGCCGAAGCTGGATGTGATAGAGCATGATAATGTTGAGGCATTCTATGAATATTTTGCAGCTTCCGGGACTTCAGAAGACGCTTATACTGCTTCGGAAGTTTTAGATGATATCTCGGCTGGTGAAAAGAAAATCAGCGGACTGAAGATATACTACGCAACTACCAAGGGCAAGCATAGATATACAGATGTTGAATTCCATGATGGTGATTATATAATGTTCGGTCGCGAGAGTGCAGGAATACCGGAAGAGATACTTGCTGAGCATCCGGATGAATGTATCCGGATACCAATGCTTCCAGAGGAGAGGTCTCTGAATCTTGCCAACAGTGTAGCCATAGTTCTATATGAAGCATTAAGACAGCTGGACTTTCCGGGACTGGAAGATGAAGGAGAACTCCATAGATTAAAGTATGTAAATGAGATATAAATTAAAAGCTCAGGCCGTAACCTGAGCTTTCTATTTATATTATGTGATTACTGTGGTCCAACATACTGTGAACTACCAAAGGCCAGAACAAGATATCCGACAATCGGTAATAAAATAAGGAGGGCGATCATTCCACCACCACATCCGAATGCGCCTGAAAGCTTAATAGCCATAAGAATAAGGTAGATAAGAGTACCTACACAAGGAATAAGGATGAGAAGGAAAAGCCATCCATTTCCAGTAGCTACCTTTGTGATCCAGTATGTATTAAGGATAGGTACCCATGCATACCAGGTAGTCACACCGGCTTTCTCAAATATCTTCATATATGCTATAGCTGATATTACGTATGATACAAGAAAAGATCCGATATACGCAGGCATCATCTGAGCATACATATCCATGATTTGCTGTTGATCCATAATAGAATCCCCCTTTAAAAATATTTATTGTATGTCTGAAAACATACAGCTGATATTATCTCACAAATGGAATTTACAGTCAACTCTGATTTTAGCACTTATGTCATTTATTTTATTCTATGTGGGAAGTTTTTGTTATTAATTTCAGACATATGACATTTGTCATATTCATATGATGACAGGCTTCACTACCATGTAAGCCGGTAGTATGATAAATTATAATCATCAAATCGGAAAGGAAAGTTACTTCTTGAAGTGACTCAGGAAATCAAAATGAGCGAAACTATCGTAAAAATCTCAAATCTAGTTAAAAGGTATAAAGAACTGATAGCACTTGATAATTTCAGCCTGGAGATAAAAAAGGGTGAGATATTCGGACTCCTCGGCCCTAATGGTTCAGGAAAAACAACTACTATCAACTGTCTGCTCTCACTTCTGACTTACGATAAAGGCGAGGTACTGCTTTTTGGTGAGAAAATGTCTCCCAACCGCAGAGATTTAAAAAAGAGGATTGGAGTTGTATGCCAGAATGTAGCCGTTTTCGATGAACTGACAGTCTATGAAAATATCGACTACTTCTGTGGTCTGTATATTAATGATAAAAAAACAAGAAAGCAGTATGTAGAAGATGCGATTAACTTTGTAGATCTGAACGACTTCAGAAAATTCTATCCGAAGAAGCTTTCGGGCGGACTTCTGAGACGACTCAACATCGCCTGTGGTATTGCTCATAAGCCTGATCTGATCATCTTGGATGAGCCGACGGTTGCAGTTGATCCTCAATCAAGAAATAAGATACTTGAGGGAGTTGTTGAACTGAATAATAATGGGGCGACAATCATCTATACAAGCCATTACATGGAAGAGATTGAGCAGATATGCTCTCGGATTCTCATTATGGACAAGGGCAAAGAGGTTGCGTCAGGAACGAGTGAAGAACTTAAAGGACGTATAAAAAATACCGAAAATGTAATCGTAGATATAAGAAATCTTTCAGAAGAACATGTAGAAGCAATCAAAAAGCTTAATCATGTATATGAAGTAAAATATGCAGCAGACAAGCTGACTATCAAGTGCAGTGGAGGAAAGCATAATATCACCCATGTGATTGAGTATCTGTCAGATAATAATGTATCGTACGACAGAATCTATTCAGAACTTCCTACACTTAATGATGTGTTCCTGGAGATTACAGGAAAAGAACTTAGAGATAAAGAATAAAGCGGAGATAAGAAAATGTTTGGAAGAGTATTTATATCACAACTAAAATGTTCATTCAGATCTAAGACCTACATGTTCTGGTGTTTTGCATTTCCACTAATGTTAGGAACACTTTTCTATTTTGCATTTCATTCGATTTATGATTCGCAGAAGTCGGAAACAATACCGGTAGTTATAAATGTAACTGATAACGCAGTCCATGAGTATCAGGTTTTGCAAGCTATCTCAAATCTTGATTCAGACAGGATGTCTAAAGACCTGGAGAATTATTATACAGAGAAGGCTACTGCCGAAGCGATGGGTAAGGAATTCGATAAGGAAAAACCTGTAACAGATGCAGAGCTGGATTCCGTTGAGTTCATAAAAAGCTACGAGGATATGGCAGGCTATGACATGACGGATTTCCCATATGATTATCTGAAGATAGATAGATCAAGTATAGATAACATTACCAGAGAGGACCTTCCATTTATCAAAATGGTAAATGAACTTGAGTACGATGATGGAACAAAGATGATGCAGGATTTGCAGCTGAACAGTACAGGCAGGCTCTCGGAAGCTGAGCTTAAGAAAGCAGAAGAAATGCTCTCGGATGGAGACATTGCCGGCATAATAACTGTTGATTCAATGCAGGATGTATCTTTACTCGTAAATGGAAGCGGTGTCAAGCACAGTATTCTTTCGACTATTATCAGTGAGTACAAAGTTCAGGTTGGAATGGCAATTGATAATATAAATGAAAACCATGAGAATCTTGAGAATTCTGAAAAAATCATGGATAAAGCAACTGAAGATATTCAGTTTGTCGATGCAAAGAACATGGCTGGCGATAATAAGGATCCATTTGTTGCTTATTTCTATAACCTGATTGCCATGGTTGCGATTATGGGTTCAGTAAGTGTGATGCGTACAATTGTAGAATCACAGGCTAATCAGTCAACAAATAATACAGGTATAAGAATAGATGTTTCTCCAGTGAGAAAAACTTTTCTTGAACTTATAAATCTTGCAGCTATCACATTTGTTCAGTTAATTATTATTACAGTCATGCTGTTTTATCTGATATTTGTTCTCAAAATCAGATTTGGCGGCAATCTGGGGTACATTTTCCTTACAGGATATCTGGCAAGCTTCGTAGGTAATATGCTGGGATTCATGATAGGACATTTTGGAACAATCGCTGTTGATAAAAAGGAAGCTATACTCATGGTGATAATGCTGGGTGGTGGCTTCATGTCAGGTCTAATGTACGGTGATATGAAGATGATCGTAGAACAAAATTTCCCATGGTTCAATCGTATTAATCCTTCAGCTGTAATTACAGATGCGTTCTATGCACTAAATGTATTTGGAGTAGGACCCCGTTACATGAGATCAGTGAGGTACATGATTCTGACAAGTATAGTAATGCTGATAATAGGATGCGTGCTTTCAAGAAGAAGGTCATATAAATCATTATAAAGTTGTTTGATAAAGAGTACATTTCAGAGAGGAAATAATCATGCAGATATATAAAACATTTTTTAAAGTAATGTCAAAATATAAGATTTCGCTTTCCTTGTACACTGCCATCATTATATTCATGCTTATAGCCATGACCGGAATGAACGGATCTTCTGATGAGACAGTCGCCGATAACAAATATACGATACTTATTGTTGACCAAGATCATTCAGAGGTATCAGAATCATTTGTAAAGTTTATGGGTACAAGACAGAATCTGAAAGAAGGCACATACAGTGATGAACAGATAAAGGACATGCTTTACTATCTGACAATCAGAGAATATATCGTGATTCCAGAAGGCTTTGGTGATAAATATATGGATATAGTAAATGGTGGCAAGGAAGTAACCGATGGGGAAGAAAAAGAACTTGCAACATCACTTCTGGAGGCGACATATGATGAATCAATGCCGTATGGAATATTCATAAATTTGCAGATTAATCAGTACCTCAATGCAGTAAAGCAGTACATGAACGAAGGAGATTCACTTGAAGAGGCGTCCCGCAAATGTACTGAAGCCCTGGATGTATCCAGATTTGTAACAATGCAGAAGAAGGAATCAAATAACACGACAAAAGTATATACGGCATTTCAGTTTCTTCCATATGGAATACTTACTATTATCTTTTCAGGGGTTCTTCCGGTTGTCCTGAGCTTTAATGAGAAGGAAAAAAAGAACAGAACACTTATTTCGAGCTACAGGATGACTAAAAGAAATGTGGCCATTGCATTTGGAGCGGCAACAGTTGCATTTGGAGTGACATTTATTCTTGTTACACTGGCATCCATCACAAGTGCAGGAGAAGTGCTGTTCTCAGATTCGTGGTGGCTTACTGTTATGAATGCATTCATTTATACACTTTGTATCTCTATGCTGCTTTCAATGATTGCTTCACTTCCTTTGGGAGTTAATGCAAAAGGAGCTACAAATACAACATCATTTGTAACATGTGTAATAGGACTTGCATTTGCATTCCTTGGTGGAACATTTGTAGATATTACAATGCTTGGTGATCAGGTAACAAAGGTAGGAAGATTTACGCCAAACTATTGGTATAGTCTGGCATGCAGGAAGATATGGTATGAAGGTGCAAGCCTTAGCGACGTGGCAGGAAGCTTTGGATTCCAACTCCTGTTTGGTGCAGTATGTATCTCTATAGGACTTGCATTTACAAGACTTCGGGGAAATAGATCAGAGAACTGACCCAGGGAACTCTTTACCGGGTCAGTTAAGCAGAAATCGATGTACTAGAACGCTTTTATGTGGTAAATTATCTAATATGAGCAGAATAATTGATAAAACCATATTACTATTCTTATCAGTATTTGGCATGTATCTGACCTTGCATGACAATATGTTTTTGATATGTTTATATCTGTCTATTTTCTACAGCGGAATAAACTATTATCTGATAGTTAGGGATAAGGCAGGATATATGATGAATCCTGCTGACGCCAAAGAATGGATTTCATTTATACTGGAAATAGTGGCTTGTCTGATAATCCTGTTATACTCACCTGCAATAGTTGTGCTTCCTATAGTTATATATGATCTTACAAGAAGCAGGAATTATATAGGATTTACTATATCTGTTATGACATTCATTAATGCATTTGCTGATTTAAATAATAGAGATGCTTCGATTTCCATGTTCATTATCCTTTATGTGCTCACGCTTTCAGTGCTGGCCGTGATATTAAGCATAAAGTCTGAACAGAGGGCTGCCATATATAAAGAATTAAAGAGGATAAGGGATGATGATGCCGAGATAAATGCCAGACTTCGCATGCAGAATACAAAGCTTTTAAGCGCTCGTGATACTGAGATTCATAATGCACAGCTCGCAGAACGAAACCGTATAGCAAGAGACATCCATGATAATGTCGGACATATGCTTTCAAGAGCGCTCCTTCAGATGGGCGCACTGCTTTCTATTCACAAAGAGGAGCCTGTTCATTCCCAGCTGGAAGGTGTAAGAGAAACTCTTGATACGGCTATGGATAATATCAGGTCAAGTGTTCATGATCTTCACGATGATTCTATCGATGTCAGATCAGCCATTTATCAGATGGCAAAGCCATTAGAGGAAAGATTTATACTTCATATAGATATAGATATCTCTGACAATATGCCAAGGAATATAAAATATGCATGTATCGGGATAACTAAAGAATGTATATCAAATATAATCAAGCACAGTAGAAATAGTGATGTCAGCATAAGTCTTGGCGAACATCCTTCATTCTACCAGCTGATTATTCATGATTATGGAAAAAGCGAGGATGAATCTGCAGAACATATTCAAATAGGTACTTCTAAGTATAATAATAAATCAAACGGAATGGGACTTGAAAATATACAAAGTCGTGTTGACTCAGTTAATGGTTCTCTGAATATTACAAATGAAGATGGATTCAGAATATTTGTGAGTATACCTAAATAACATAAAGATTCCTCGACTGTGCTCGGAATGACATATGGGAAGTTTTGTAAGTGATAAAAATAGGAGCAGATGTATGAAGATAGTAGTAGTAGATGATGACAAGCTTGTAGCCACTTCACTAAAAACAATAGTTGAATCAGATTCGGATATTGAAGTAATTGCCATCGGTTATTCAGGAGAAGAAGCTGTATCTTTATATAAAGAACATCAGCCTGATATCTTGCTGACGGATATAAGAATGCATGGAATGACCGGACTGGAAGCAGGAGAACAAATACTTAATGATTTTCCGGAGGCCAGAATACTGTATCTGACCACATTTAACGATGATGAATACATAGTGAAAGCCCTTTCTATGGGCGCCAAGGGATATATAATCAAGCAGGATTTTGATTCTATCACCCCATCTCTAAAAGCAGTTTACAGCGGGCAGAGTGTATTCGGTAATGAGATAACTGAAAAACTTCCGGAAATACTTGTGGCACCTGCTGGAATTTCTGCTTCAAAAACATCCGATAACAGTGGCTTTGACTATGCAGCATTTGGTCTTACCAGACAGGAATATGATATCATCAAATGTATCGCAGATGGTCTGTCCAACAAGGAAATATCTGACACGTTATTCCTGTCCGAAGGAACTGTAAGAAACTATATCAGCAACATACTAAGTAAACTGGAGCTTCGCGACAGAACCAATCTGGCGATATTCTATTATAAGAACTGCTGATGATAATAGATTAATGATGAAAATGATCGTCTTCATAGTCATCTATATAACCGTCATGGTCATGGTCTGACATGAATTCACGTCCGGATATTCTCTTACGCTGGCGTTCTTCCTCAACGAGGTTAGATAGCTGTTCCTTAACTTCTTTGGGATTCTTGATATTCTTAAGTTCGAAGCATTTCATAGTTTTATCAGAACTGTCTATCTTAATGGTACCCATTTTGAAGATTCTCTGCAGGAATGAACGTTCAAGAGATAAATCAAGAATTCTGTATAGGCGAACCTCATCCTCTTTCTTGCTTAAAACACCACTTTCTACAAACAGGCGTTCCTCATCGAAGCTGTATATGGTAAATGACCATGGAAGGCCACACCAGTTTCTTTTTCTTTGTTTAAATAATACTTCTCCCATTACATAATCCCTTCTTTCAAACATTTTAATAACATGACATAAGTGTCAAAAGGTACTTTTGACACCTACGTCATCTATATAAGTATATCAAATGTATTTTAAGGTGTCGAGATAAAAGCTTACTAAAAAGCTTATTAAAATATTCTGTCTATACTGGAACAAGAAGTTAATAAGTGGTATACTGATTACCATATATGTTTTGAAGGGGTTTTATGATATGAAGAAATTGATAATACTATGTCTCATGATGATACTGAGCTGCGGAGTATTAACAGCCTGCGGATCTGATCCGATGATAGTGCAGGAAACTAAAACAGGTATGAATCTTGAGGATAAAGCAAGAGACCTGACAGACCAGCAGGGTGATGAAGCTGAAGAAAATGATAAGAATCTGGAAACTCCAGCAGAGTAATCTGTCATTCTGGGGGCTTTAGCCAAAGAGTCTTACATGGGAGATGTTGTAGTAAGTATAGAGGTTGCAGTAAATATATTTTAGGAGGATAAAAATATGCCAGATTTAAATGATTTAAAGAATATTGCTGATAAGGCAGCTGATCTTGGAAAGAAAGCAGAGGATGCTGCAAAGAAGGCTGGTATTTCAGAGAAAGATATCGAAGGAGTAAAGGATAAAGCAATTGATGCTGCCAAGGATATCTTCGAGAAGAAGACAGGTAAATAAGGGGGAAGCATGGCAAAATGTCCAAACTGTGGAGGAAGACTAAGATTCGATATACCTTCACAGAAATTAAAATGCGATTCATGTGATTCACTATTTGGACCATATGATATAAAGCAAGACGGAGCAGAAGAAACTACAGAGTACGATGTGACAGTATTTAAGTGTCCAAGCTGTGGTGGCGAGATATTCTCGACTGACGAGACTGTTGCGTCTTTTTGCAGTTATTGTGGAGCATCAACAGTGCTTGAGTCAAAACTGACAAAGGGAAAGAAACCTCAGTTCATTATCCCTTTCAAGAAAACAAAGAAGGATTGTACGGACGCATTTGAGAAGTTCATAAAGAGAGCTATCTTTGCTCCGGGTTCCTATAGAAATGCAGGAAAAGCTGAATCCTTCCGTGGTATCTACATGCCGTACTGGCTCTATGATATGTCTCAGAGGGGAGAAGTAAATATAGCAACATCAGATTCACATAGAAGTGGTGACTATATAATTACTGACCATTATATGTTGAAAGGGACTCTGGATAATTATTATAACGGAGTATCTTATGATGCATCGTCTAGTTTTGCTGATGATATAAGTAGTGATATAGCACCCTTTAATGTAAAAGATATTACTACATTTGATACTTCATTTCTGTCAGGATTCTATGCAGATCTGGCTGATGTGGGTGTAGATACATATAAAGAAGCTGCTATAGACCTGGCGAGGGAGAGTACCTATAATTATCTGAGAAAAAGAAGTCCGATGGCTCATGAAAGCTTCGAGAATCCGAAAGAAATGGTTAAGAAGCAGTTCAGGACAAATATAAATGTGAATCGTTCAGCTATGTTTCCTGTATGGTTTATGTCATATAGAAACAGGGACAGGGTTGCTTATGCTACTGTGAATGGGCAGACAGGAAAGGTATCTGCAGATATTCCTATGAGTATACCTAAGTATTTGCTTACAGCGCTGGGGATTGCAGCAGTTTTGTTTGTCATATTTCAGTCATTTTTTACCATAACACCAAACCTGCTTGCGCTTATAGTGTCAATATTCGGTCTGATGAGTGTTCTGATCTATGGTTCAGAGATGAAGAAAATTGTTTCAATGGAGAATTTTGACGAAGACCTTGGTATGCAGGAAAGGGAAAGACTGATAGAGGAGAAAAAGAAACAGCGTTTGCAGGCACAGCGGGGAGCTTCCTTCGATGCTGCAGGTACTGAGGGAGATAGCGGGGCTTATGTACTTACACAGAATGATATAAGACGTGCAAAAAAAGATGCTACAAGACGTAAGAAGGCTCAGAAAAAGAGCGGAGTTTCTTTATTAGCCATTGTCATATTTGTATTTTTTGGAGCCATTGGCGGTGGCATGCTAGAGAGTATTTTTGACAATGCAAGTATAAGCTTAGTCAGTGCAATTCTAGCTTTTATCTTCCTGATTATTTCTATAGTCAGTGTTGTAAATGCTACGAAGAATATATCATGCATGAAATCAAAGGATGGGCTTCCGGCATCTATTTGGTCAGTAATCAGTTTCCTGATAATAATGATAATAGGTATCTGGAATCCGCCAAATGATGGAATATACTACGGCGCTGTAATCATAGCTGCTATTGGAATAATAATAAATATTCTTGGTATTATAAGGAATTATAATCTGCTTGCTATGAGACCGTTACCTCAGTTTGAAATGTATCAGGGAGGTGATGACCGTGGTTAAGAAAAGATATAATAAATTTTTAGTCGGGATAGCTTCAGTGCTCCTGACAGTCATAATAACTATAGGACTGATCAGTTATGGTACATTTTCTGCTTCAGTGGTTTATGCGGACGACCTGGTTGAATATACGAACAGCGATACCGGATATAAGATAATAATAGAAGATGATGCAGATCTTCTCACAGATGATGAAGAAAGCAAGCTGGTCACAGCTATGAAGCCAATCACAAAGTATGGAAATGCCTACTATCTTGCGGCTTATGGTCAGACAGGTGAAGACTCAGACATCTCTGATAAAAGATATAATGAAAGATTTGGTGATCCGGGTACGGTAAATGGAGTTGTGTTCCTGGTAAATATGGATGCTAATTCTATGTATCTGTCCGGAAATGGAGAATTCCCTTATTGGCTTGATGAAGGTACTGCCCAGAAGATAATAAGTGAATGTGTACCGGTATATAATTCTGAAGGTAATTATGCCTGTGCAGAGTATATATTTAATAAGTACTTTGATGCTATAGAAGCGAGTGACAGAGAATTTCACTATGAAACTGTAGGCGAAGATGTAAAAAGTGATAATGAGACTGAGTCTAACAGTTCTGAGGATAATATCAGAGTAAAGAATACTGAGACAGGATATGAATCAGTCATAATAGATGAAGCAGACCTGATAAGTAGTGGTGAAGAGAAGGCTCTTCTTGAAGATATGTCACCATTTACCAAGTATGGTAATGCTGTATTTTATACAATTAATAAGAATAAGGGAGTCACATCAGAGGTGGCCACATCAAAGTTCTGGGAACTTTATGGTCAGGACTCCAGCGGTTCCATATTTATTATAGATATGATAAATCGTCAGATATATATCTATAGTGATGGAGAGGTATATAATACTGTTACTAGGGCGAAGGCCGCAACAGTAGTAGATAATGTATATCGGTATGCATCAAATAAAGAGTACTATAAATGTGCCGGTGAAGCTTTTAGAGAATTGTCAACCATTATGGATGGTGGTAAGGTGGCAGCACCGATGAAGCTGGCATCTAATATTCTTCTGGCAAGCATCATGGGACTTATTATCGCATACTGGATAGTAAGAGCATTTTCCACTGTACCAAAGGCTTCAGAGAAGGAGTTGCTTGCAGCCATACAGGCTCAGCAAAATCTCCTTAATTACAGAAAAGTATTTACACACCAGACGAGACGTTATGATCCACCAAGTTCGTCATCCTCCGGCGGCGGAGGTGGCGGTGGCGGCGGCGGAGGCGGTGGTGGCGGCGGTGCCGGCCACGGCTTCTAGTACACCGATTTCTAATTAACTAGTTTTAGTAAGTAAAAATAACTGGAGTAAAAAGTATGCGTAAGACAAAGGTTATATGTA
>DOVG01000159.1:11320-13634 GCA_003520205.1 Lachnospiraceae bacterium | reverse complement strand
TGCCAATGAAAATTATACTCTATGAGAAACCGCTCAATAGTTATAATTAGCGTATATTGCGATGACAATTATATAATCATGTGATATCATCTATTATGTTACCACATAACTTCAGGATAAACGTATTATCATATCTTTGGAGGAACTAAAATGTTAAAAGACAGACTTAACGAAATTCTTTCCTATCTCGAGGTTTCAGGCAAATCTATAGCCTCTTATTCTGGTTTTGACGCCTCTGTTATCAGCAGGATACGTTCAGGGAAACGAGTTCCCCAGTCATCCAGTTCAACTACATCAAAACTCATAAACGGTATTCTCGTCTGGGCAGTTGAAACAAATAAGACAGATAAACTTAAATTTTTTCTTAAAGAAAGAAAGCTGGCTATATCTGATGATAAATTGATTAGTTCCATCAAATCTTTTTTATATTCAGATTATCCAGAACAGTTTATTTCTGAAGAGAGCAAAAATCTGCATTTGTTAAAAAATCCCAATAATTCGCAATTTTCAAAAAAACTTACAAATATTATGGAACTTACAAATACATCCAGTATCAAGCTTAGTCGACTAATTAATGTTGATCCATCATACATAAGTCGTTTTAAAAACGGAAAACGAGTACCAAAAACCGAATCAAAAATACTTGATGATATTGTTTCCGTTCTTTTTGACAGGGTTATTCAGAAATCAAAAGAATTAGAACTTACAGAGTTGCTTAATATTTCACCAGATATTTCCTATAATACCGACATGCTCTATACATGTTTCAAAAACTATTTATTTGATTTTGATGAAGATACTCTTTCTGTCCTAAAGCTTCTCAAAACCATTGATGCTTTTTCTATCACCAGTTTGTCTACTCTTCCTAAATATTCAGACATTATAGATAAGCCATCAACTGAAGAATGTAATACTACCTATTACGGAATAGAAGGTTTAAGACGTGCAAGCGAGAGATTTCTTATTTCATGTATAGAGAATAAATACCCGGAGCTCTGGCTGTATTCAGATGAAGATATGACATGGATGACTGGAGATTCATCCTTTACTCAAAAATGGGTAGTTCTGATGATAGAACTTCTTCAAAGAGGTACTAAAGTTAAAATAATACATAATATTGAACGTATGCTACCTGAAATGATAGATGGTATTCGAAGTTGGATACCACTTTACATGACAGGAAATATAACTCCTTATTATTCACTAAAAGAGCGCGGCGAACGATTTGCGCACACGCTATTTTTGGCACCTGGCAAAGAATCTATAACAGCATGCCATGCTAAAGGAAATGAAGCTAATGGTCTATATAACTACTGTACAGTTCCTTCCAGTTTAGCTTACTATGAAAAGTCTTTTGAGGTATTGATTAATAATTCAGAACCTTTGGCGAAGATAATTACAGAAAACAGTAATAATCCTTCAATTAAACTAATAGAAGAAGAGTCTCTTCCAAATATCAGCATAGCCATAGGTCCAAAATCAGTATATATCAAAAAAATGAATACTCCAGAAGTTAGCATTGTATTCTTTCATCCACTTATCAGAAATGCATTCCGCAGTTTCTTTGATGACTACTAAAAACAATGAGGGGGATGTTTCAATCCCCCTCATACGCCTATATTATCTTATATCTAGTCAATCACTATTCTATTTTACCTTACCCTTGAAGCCAGCCTTTTTCAACATCTTCTTGAAAGATTTTTTTTCTTTCGATGTCATCTTAGGAAGCTTTATCTTTGATGATTTAGGAACCTTTTTAAATGCGTTCTTTAAGAATTTAGTTTTCTTCGACTTAACTGTTATCGTCTTCAGCTTAGCACAGTTCTCAAAGGCTTGCTTTCCAACCTTCGTGACGCTCTTTGGCACAGTGATTTTACCAAGAACCTTACAGCCCCTGAATGCCTTATCTCCTATAGTAGTTAGACTTGTTCCCTTTATTGTTACAGTCTTAAGCTTAGTGCATCCTTCAAATGCACTCTTTCCAATACTCTTGACCGTAGCTGGAATAGTAACTGCCGTAATCGACTTCTTCTTAAATGCATTATCAGCTATAGCAACTACTGTATAAGTGTCATTTCCTACTTTGATAGTTGACTTAACAGTAACTTTCTTTGAAGCTTTAGAATCACCAGTATATATAACAGTCTTATCAGCTGCTGAAGCAACTTTATAAGTTGCTGTTGCCCCTGACTCTGAAACAGTCTCCCCTTCCTTAACTGCATCAGGTGTAACAGTAGGTGTAGCTGACGGACTTACCGAAGGAGTTGCTGTGTTTGCCGGTACTTCTGTCGGCTTAACTGGCGTCTCTGTAGGC
>DOVG01000159.1:0-11266 GCA_003520205.1 Lachnospiraceae bacterium | reverse complement strand
CTCTGTAGGCTTTGCTGGTGTCTTTGATGGTGTTGCTGTCGGTGTTGCAGTTCCTCCATTTCCACCAGAAGCATTATCCGCCAGTTCAACTATAGCAAATATACTGAAATGACTAACAGTAATATACATCTTATTATTCTTAAATACCGGACGAATAAGTTCGTAACTTCCATCAGGATTAAAGTGAAGAACATATAGCTTCGATCTGATAGTTCCAGTTGGTATAGGAAGAGTAAATGTGACTGCTGAGTCAAGCTCTTCAACCTTTTTATCTCCCTTCACAAGGTCTATATCAAGCTGCTTTGCATTTTCATACTTATTATCTATATCTTTTTCTTTATTTTCTGGAACCGTCTTAATAGACAGACCTACTGTTTCACCGGACTTTGCATTAAGAGCTGCACCTGTTACGTCAAGTGTTCCATGAATATCTTCTTCAGCCATACCGAATACATTCTTAAGCACATTTCTATTGTCATGATTATCCGGATCTTCAACTGTTATATTAGCTGCACTCTTATACGCATCCTCCAGATTTTTTATCTTGGCTGCAGTTTCAGAATTCGATGCAGCTAGTTCAGATAATCTATCTGCTCCACCTATTTCTTCCAGAGCCTTCTTAACTTTTTCCTCAGCTTCTTTAGGACTACTTACACTTCCTAATTCTGCAGTCAGATTATCTATTTTATCATTAACAGATGAAGCTGTAACTCCTGTAACAATCACCTTACAAGTAGCTTTAAATCCACCATCTTTTGTTGTAATTGTAATTATTGCTTCACCAGTTCCCTCAGCCTTTATAACGCCTGAACTGCTTACACTTGCTACACTAGACATATCACTTGAATAAGTAACTTTGTCATTTGTTGCATTTGTTGGATAAATAATAAAGTTAAGTTTATATGTATCTGGATTTCCTTCTGATATTCCAAGAGTAATCTTATTCTTTGCAATACTAATACCCGTCACAGGAATAGTTTTTTCCTTCCATCCAGCATAAAGAGTTACATCTTTACCTGGGTAATACATTTCTATTCCTGATGGATTTGTAGCAAGCTTTGTACATTCTTTGTCGAAATACCAACCTGTAAATATAGATATATCATCATCCTTTGTAGCTGCAATGATTTCTCCGATAACGTAATCTTTACGAACAGATATCTTCATAGTTTTTGCATTTTCTTTATCACTATCAGCAGCCTCAACCATTCCACCATTACCATCAAATGTAACTGTAACATATTCTGCATCGCTCCATATAGCGGTGAAAGATATATCTGCAGTAGCAGTAAAATATCTGCCTGACGAGCCCTGATTCCAAGTATAGCTGTCAGATTCCCATCCTCGGAACTGTTTCTCAGATATACCATTTTGAAATGCATGGTACTTCTGTAAATCGATGTATGCTCCCTTTCCAACTTCAATACTGAGTTTTGGAACATTTACACCATTATCATATATATATGCATCCTTTCCTGCTACAAAATTGATTTTTACTTTTTCACTGGTATCAGACCATTTTGCAGTTACTGTGATATCATCCTCAACTACTGTATCAGTATCAAATACCTTTTCCTTATCTGTTCCAATATCTGTAAACCATCCTACAAAAATCTTTGTTTCTGATTTAACTTCTGGAAGCGAATAAACAGTTTCACCCTTTGCTACATATGATGTAGCAGAATAGTACTCTTCTATTATACCTTCTCCCGGATCAAATGTTACTTCACACGGTTCATCCCATATAGCATAAAAAGTTTCATCCTTTTCAGGTATATAGGTCGAGAGGTCCACAGGCTCACCATCTTTAGTTTTTGAAACTCCAGCCAAAATAAGATTATCTTCATGCCATCCACTGAGCAGATCCATCCATGAGCCAGAAGTATTACTTATGACTGGGGCTCCCTTTTTAATCGCAAATGTCGCATTTTCCGTTTCGCCATGATGCTCATGTCCTGAAGGATCCATATAATGAATATTTCCACCATTTGCATCTATAGTTATATTGTAGCCCTTTTCCCATACAGCATAAAAGTCCATAGATTCAATAGCAGTATAAGTTTTTCCATATGATATAGCCGCACTGCTTCCATCACGCGATGCCCAACCTTCAAATATATATCCACCTGACATATATGGTGTTTCACTGTTATAAGGAGTAAATTTCTTACCCTTTATCACACTTGTTTCTATAATATCATTATCATCCCATGGCGAAAATCTTCCGCCATTTGCATGATATCTTACAGGAACCATATCATACCACGTAGCATAAAGCGTCATATCTTTATCAGGAATAAAGCTTTGTGAATCTATCACTTTACTTGTATCGCCGTATACAGTAGACCATCCCGCAAAGCTCTTTAAATCATCATTTATATAATTTGGAGATGGAAGATATCCCATAGCTCTTTCTTTAGAAAACGTAAATGTTGCATTTGTAACATTATACTTATCTCTATATGAGAAAAGCGTACCATATTCATTTCCTTCATCACCATTTCTTGCATCAGTAGTAAATGTTACCCTAACACCGTCATTAGGTATAGCATAGACTGTAGTTGATTCAGTTGGTGTAAATGGAGGAGTCATACCAGTTCCATCTTCTTTTGTATTCCAATAACTAAAAGCTTGACTGGTTTCTTCTCCTTCGTCATCATACCATGTAACATTATAATCATTTGTTATATTAAACTCCTCACCTTTTTCAACTTCAAATGTAGTATAGTAAGTATCAATATAACCACCATTTCCATCCAGATAAATGTAATAAATTTCTGTATATTCTGCATAAACAGTTATATTTTTAGTAGGAATAAAATTATATGTTATCTCCTCACCAGATCCATTTTTTTCAGAATTAAAAGACACACATTTCCAAGACCTATTATCGTCATCAGTATATCCAAAACTAGTATAAGGAACATTATTAAGTCTGCTGCCTTTTGCGACTTTTACATTTCTTGAATAATTATATCCTTCACCTCTGTTCGAATCAAACGTTACTGTATAGTATGTTTCCCATATGGCATAGACCGAATCATTTCCATCACCTGCAGGTGTCAGATTATCAAAATACGCATAGCTTTTACCATCTGCGTCATTACTCCAGAAATTATAAATTACACTATCATCACCTGATGAAAGACGATACTCCGGATTATAAAATGGATCATAGCTAAAATAATTTGCTTCACTTGGTTTAACACCATTAGGATATGTAAATGTAATAGACTTATTATTTCCAGAAAGAGTCCTCAATTGTTTTCGGTTACCTTTATAGCTTTCATAATAAGAATTGATAGTTCCATTTTCTGTATTTACAAAAAATGTAAGTGGATATCCATCATCAAATACAGCATAAAGATCTATATTCTGATAAACATCAATTCCATCATCAACATCTATTACATCATTTGCTGTAGCATTTTCTTTTAATGCCCACCCAATGAATGCTCTATCTGTTCCATTTGGATAACAACAGACACTTACATCCAGAAGAGTATCATTCTCAGATAACGTCTCGCTATAGGTTTTATTTCCACTAAAAAACTTTCCCTCTCCAGCATGGTACGTAATCACATGATCATAACGGGCATAAAGCGTTGTATCTTCATAAAAGGTCTGACTCATAGGATATACGCTATTCCCATTATTATCCATCCAATAAGAAAACTTCATTTTATTGTTCAGACTTCCTAATTCATCTCCATATTGGGGAAGAGTCAGTCCATCATAAGACAGATATTCTCCTGCTTTTACAGTAATGGAATGAGAATATGTTATGTCATTATATATATAATCATTCTCAATCATATATTCTTCTTGTAATCCATAGTTAAATGTAATTGTTACTGGGTCTTCCAGTTCGTCACCTTCTGCTCTGGCATTAATTCCCGGTGTGAAAACAAATGCGATTGCAGCCAAAAGACTAATTACCCAGATCAGTCTGCTTTTTAAACTCATACTCTGCCCTCCTTATAACAAAATTCTTCTACCATCTTTTCGTGTTAAAGTAATACAAAAAGATAAGAATATTATAACAAAAGGCATTATTTTATTATATATATTGACTCAAAATGTCATTGCCAATTTAAGTCATGGTGTATTCACTCATTAAAAACGGAACATAAACTAAGAAAGCCGCCTCTCGGCGGCTTCCTAGTATGAAAAAATGTGGGGGAAGGTATAGAATCCTTCATTTGGAACATCTTTAATATAACAATTAATTATGAAGAACCTTTGTTGTAATTGTGAAGAAATAATGAAGTTATTTCTTCAATTTTTTATCAATATACTTCATCACTTTACATAAGTATAAAATTCGTTTCCCTGCTCCTCACAATCAATTATAAACAGGTATCTTTGTACCTTAACTTCTTTGTCCAGCTGCGGATCATAGTATCTGATAAAGTCATCATTATAGCTCACAACCATCACATATCCGCTCTCGATTTTTGCTACAAATGGATTTCCATCTGACAGATAACTGATTGCTGTATCCAGAAGTATTCCGGATATATTAATTCCTCTGGCACTTGCATCATACATTTCAAAGCTTTTGATAAAGTCTTTCGTATTCTTTACCTCATCATAATCAGCATTTACACCTGCAGCAAGAAGGCACATGTAATTACATGCCGCGAAGCTGTCTTCGGGATTATCAACCGCTTTATAGTTAAATGTTCCCGCTACTGTAAGATAAGGTCTTGTTATCTTCTCTCTATACATGATAGAACCGTAGGCATCCACTACGAAACCTCCGTTATCATATATATCATTTATAGCCTTACCAACACTGTCAGCAGTTCCTCTTATACCTGATGGACCATATATGTATGCGGCAGCTTTATCAACCTCATGACTCTTGAATTCTATTTCTGAAGTATCAAGGGCTGAAGCAACCTTTGTGAAAAGCTCTTCATTTCCCGATCTCAGATAAACACTCATCGGGAATTTCAGGTACAGCTCCTTATTACCCAATTCATTTTTATTAATCTCTGTAGTTACTGTTTCAGTATCTTCCTTAGGTCGAAATGTCATATAGTCATCCTGAGCATCACTGATATCTCCGGTTTCTTCATTGACCTCTTTTCTAGTAAGATAAATAGTGTCTCCTTCAATCTTAACCTTGGATATCAGAATATTATCGCGCTCATATTTTTTTACTACATTTCCATCCCTATGAACTATAAATAATGAATCAAATAAGAATTTAGGAGTTCCATCCTTGCCTCTGGAGACATTCTCATTTTTAGCAGCCCCATACATGATGTCATCTCCAACAAATCCTATCAGCTGAAGCTTATGCCCCTTCAGGCTTTTGGTCACTTCTGTTCTTTTTGCAAAATCTATAATTGTAATCTCTTTTGTTTTGGTAAGATCTTCATTATCCGGATAAGCAATAACCTTCATATCATCAGATACTGCAGCGTGACCGGATGGAAGACTTTCAACCCTGTCACTTGTCTTTCCTGAAAAGACATCTATTGCCAGCATCCTGTCACCTATGAGCAGATAGAAAACTCTTTCTTTCTTGTCATAGTAGGCAAGCTTACCAACTGAAAGCTTCATTTCGTCAAGACACAGATCTGAAGAAACGAATTTGAGTTCCCTCAGTGTGGTATCAGCGATATTATACTCATACAGGATAACGCCTGTTCTACCCTCACGCGGTCCCTCATTTATTCTTCCATATACTACAAAATTAAGCGTATCATCATCGAGTGAAAGAAGTTTAATATTATATCCTTCCTGCGGAGTACGTTCCATCTCTGCTTCGTCAGTTGACGTACCATATACACTCGAATATGTTCTATTGACACTGTTATATATCCATAAGCTGTTATCAGCCACAAATGCAAGCTTATCTGAATCTTTATTGGTTATATATTCAGGATCAGCATCAGTTGAAAGGCCAAGTATAAGCGAATTGGATGCAGAATCAATACCATCAGAATCAAAATCCTGATGAATATATCTTCTGTAATCACTGACTCTTATAGCCGCTCCACCATTATCATAATCCAGAGCCAGATACTCTGAAATAGCATATGTTTTTAACTTATCATTATCTTCGGAAATAGTTTTATAGCGCATCTCTATAAGAGCGCTGGTGCTTGTCAGCTCCTTGACCTTTGGAATAGTATTTCCAAGTCTCTCCATCCTTATTCCGTTCATGATGACATCCTCATACGAGGACTGAAGCGTTACATAGCCCGGAGTACCACTGGGATTTACATTTGATATACTGTTATTATAAACTTCGCTGTTTGCATCAAGACTTCCAAATATCATCGAAAGATCCGCATCACTCACACCTGCCATAGCATCCGTAGTCGATGCTATGACACGCTGCTTCTTAGCCTCTTCCTTTTCTTTGGCCATATCTGCAAGAACACCGGATACATTGAATGTAGTAATAGAACTCTTATCACCAGCCATATCCATTACCTTCTTATTCGTATCAAATACGGCATTTGTGAATTTCTCTGCAAACTGGATAAACTCATCAAGTCTTGAATCACTGAGATATACAACACGTGTATAATAATTAACTGTCTCGGACTGACCGACCGCCTTTATTACAAAGCTGTATTCAGTCCCCGTATTCAGATTCATCCTGAGATTAGTCTGATACATACTGTAAATGTTAGACCCCAGAAGTTCCTCATAATTCTTCTTATTATCCTTAATAAACCTGAAGTCGCCTTCTTCTATCAGGTTACTTCCATCAAAAGACCTGAGTTCATATCTGATATCAGCGCCATTTGCCACTTTATCACTTATAAGAACACTTATTTCCTTTGACGTATCGAGAGGAAGTATAGAATCCCTGTACAGGCTTGTATCTATAGTATTCTTGTATCCAAGCATACTATTCATAGGTTCGCCCTCATAGAGCATATAAGCCTTATCCATGGTCGGATTATATCCTTCCACCGCCCGCGTTGTCCTGTTTCTGTTCTGTATGAAGTTAAATGAAAGAGTTGAGCCAATAAATATCAGTATAAAAAGAATCAACCCGAATAGAGTTTTCTTAAACATCTTCTACCTATTAATCACCGAATGAAATTCCAAGCGTCTTAGCCTCCTGAATAAGCTGATCATCAGGATCTACATACTTAAGCTTTCCTGCAGACTCCTCCATAGGAATAGCTGTCACTTCATTATTCTTAAATACTACAAGTTTACCAAAATCTTTTTCTTTGAAAAGCTCTGCAGCCTTTGCACCAAAACGGCTTGACAGAACTCTGTCATATGCATCCGGATTTCCACCTCTCTGTGTATGTCCCGGAACAGCAACTCTTACCTCTGTATTAGGGTACATATTCTGAATGTCATCTGCTATCTCATAAGCTATAGAAGGATATTTCTTATCAGCCAGAGCTGCCTTTTTCTCCTTCTTAGGAAGCTTTGCAATTTCCTTCGAGATAGCTCCTTCTGCAACAACGATAATGGCAAATTTCTTTCCCATTTTCTTACGTTTCTCTATAGTCTTATAAACCTTCTTCATGTCATAAGGAATCTCTGGAAGAAGTATGACATCTGCTCCACCAGCTACTCCGGCATAAAGAGTTATCCATCCAACCTTATGTCCCATAGTCTCTATGACAAATACTCTGTTATGTGATTCAGCTGTAGTATATATACAGTCAATTGCATGAGTTGCCACATCTATAGCACTCTGGAATCCAAATGTAACATCAGTTCCCCAGATATCATTGTCTATCGTCTTGGGAAGTCCGATAACATTTAAGCCTTCCTGATAAAGCCTGTAAGCAGTTTTCTGTGATCCATTTCCACCGAGCACAAAAAGACCATCAAGTTCAAGCTTCTTATATGTCTTGATCATGGCAGGAACCTTCTCTACACCATCATCGGTAGGCGTATCAAGATACTTAAAAGGAACTCGTGATGTTCCAAGAACTGTACCTCCCTTTGCAAGAAGTCCGGAGAACTCCATTGGTTCCATCTTCTTATAATTGCCATAGATCATCCCCTTATATCCCTCAAGGAATCCGTATATCTCTACATCCTTGAACAGATTCTCCATGCCCTTTACTACACCTCTCATAGTCGGGTTAAGTGCCTGACAATCTCCACCACTGGTCAAAATCCCTATTTTCTTCATCGCATATACCTCCTCTATAATTCTACTCTGCCATCCAGTGCCCTCATAAGTGTGACTTCATCCGTAACCTCCAGATCACCACCTACCGGAACACCACTGGCTATTCGAGTAACTTTAATACCTGCCGGTTTAACAAGCTTAGAGATATACATAGCAGTCGCCTCCCCCTCAACACTTGAATTCGTTGCTATAATTATCTCATCTACGTCTCCCCTGAGCCTTATCAGAAGCTCCTTCAGCTTGATTTCTTCAGGACCAATCCCCTGACTGGGATTTATAACCCCATGCAGCACATGATAGACTCCTTCATACTTACCGGTTCTTTCATAAGCTGCCATATCCCGGGGTGACTCTACTACCATGATAGTTTTATGATCCCTCCCCGGAGCTGAACATATAGGACACAGCTCGTTATCCGTAATGGTATAACATTCTTTGCAATATTTTATTTTCTTTTTAGCATTTAAGATTGCACTGGAAAGAGCTTCAGCCCTTTCTTCCGGCATATTGATTATATAAAATGCAAGTCTCTGTGCACTTCTCGAACCAATTCCCGGAAGATGACTCAGCTCTTCTATGAGACGATTTACTTCACCGCCATATATATTCATACTAGAACAGACCTCCAAATCCTCCGCCCATTCCTCCAGTTATCTTACCAAGCTGCTCTTTCTCATCATCAGCCTGAGCACGTATAGCCTCATTAACAGCAGCCATTATAAGGTCCTGAAGCATCTCGATATCATCAGGATCTACAACCTCTTCAGCTATAGTGATATCAGTTATCTCCTTGTGGCCGTTTATCTTAACCTTAACAACTCCGCCACCACTTGTTGCTTCGTACTCCTTCTCCTCGAGTTCAGCCTGAGTCTGCTCCATCTGCTTCTGCATCTTCTGAGCCTGCTTCATAAGGTTATTCATATTTCCAGGCATCATACCTCCCGGATATCCACCACGCTTTGCCATTAATTCTTCCTCCTTAAATCTTTTAATTATTCTTCTGAATCTATAAATTTGATATTATCAAAATCTATCTTATCAAATGCAAATGAATCCTTATCCAGCGTATCCTTAACGCCCTTTCTGGTCACTACCTCCAGCTCTACATTCTTACCTATGATCTGAGATAACTCATCTGCAAATTCTGATCTGTTTTTATCAATCGTAAAATATATATACCGGTTATTTTCCTTATCATTTTCATCAAAGATGATTCTAAGTCTTGCAGGTCCCTCCAGCTGATACTCCGGAGAAGGCTCCACACTTATCTGATTGGCATATTCTTTCTTTAAACCGGACAACTTAGGAACGATATCCCTATACCATTTCCTGGCAAGGTCCATGATATCATCTGCTGTTGCAGGAGGAAACTTCTCCCTTATATTCTTCAGCACTATATCACTTTGCTTCTTCTTATCCACATGGGGTTTGGCATTATCAAATGTACCATCACCGATTCTTGCTTCAATCTCCTTGTGAACCAGATTCTTTATCAAATCCTGTATCTCACTATCACTGATTCCTGTTCCTGCCCTGCTCTGGCCACCAGATGCACTTGATTCAGTATCTGAACTTATAGCAACTGACTCTGGCTGAGCCACAACCTGTCCAGCACCCACTCCGGCTGATTCCAGTCTCTCAATTCTTCCTATGACTGAACTCAGATCTGTATCTGATTCAGGTCTCATCATTCTAATCAGCGCCATCTCAAGAGTTACTCTCTTAACCGAAGATGCTCTTATGTCAGAACAAAGTTCCTGCAGAATATTCAGATATCTTGTAAGTGTTTCTGCACTAAATGCCTTTCCCAGTTCAATCAGCTCTTCTGCATTTTCCTCCGTCATATCCAGTTCTTTTGATATACCTGGAGACAGCTTCAGGAAGAGTACATTTCTCATAAACCAGGTAAAGTCATCTACAAATTTTGTAAGGTCCTTACCATTATAAATGGACTCATTAATTATATCCAGAACCCTGAGCGCGTCATCACTTTTTATACTTTTAACAAGTTCGATATATATATCAACTGATACAGCACCTATAGTCTTAAGCACACTTTCTCTGTCCAGAGTACTTCCAAGACTTGCCGACATACACTCATCCAGTATGGAAAGAGCATCTCTCATGGAACCATCAGCTGTTCTTGCTATGAATTTTAATGCGTCACGGGTTGCGTCTCCGCCCTCCCTGTCAACTATCTCAACCAGCCTGTCTGTTATAGTCTCCAAAGGTATACGATGAAAATCATATCTCTGACACCTGGACTTTATTGTAACCGGAAGCTTATGCTCGTCCGTCGTAGCAAGAATAAATATAACATATTCAGGTGGTTCTTCAAGAGTTTTAAGCAGTGCATTATAAGCACCAGCTGAAAGCATATGCACCTCATCGATTATATAAACCAGATATTTACCCTGAGCCGGTGAATACTGAACCGCTTCATTTATCTGACGTATATTATCAACACCATTGTTTGAAGCTGCATCTATCTCGATTACATTTAGAGAACTGCCATCCGCTATAGCCTTACAGCTTGGACACTTTCCACATGGACCATTCTCCGTGGGATTCTCGCAATTAACAGTTTTTGCAAGAAGCTTTGCCATGGTAGTCTTACCTGTACCTCTGGTACCACAGAAAAGGTAAGCATGACCTACTCTTCCAGCCCTCAACTGATTCTGTAATGTTGTAACTATATGCTCCTGTCCTTTTACCTCATCGAAGCTGTCAGGTCGAAACTTTCTATATAATGCTATGTAAGACATATACACTAATTCCTCTTCTTTTATCCTTAAAACCTAACTTTTATTTTAACATGACAAGGAATTTCACACAAGTTTTCCCTCTGCATCTCTATTCCAGAACAGATACGCTTTATCTCTCGCCTCATCCATATCACGGAATCTGTCAGTATATTCAGGGCCTTTATGTCCACATCTGGTACAGTAACAGTAGACTGTCATTTTATCTCTTCCTGAATCATACATCTGCACTATATTCTGTTTGAATTCAATTGTCTTACTCCCACATATCCTGCAGGGCTCTTTCTTTCTTAGTTTGTCTGTAGAATCCAGCATAAAATCACCTCAATATTGTAGTTTTTCCTGCAAGCAGGAACGCATTTTGACTTAT
>DOVG01000081.1:4618-8433 GCA_003520205.1 Lachnospiraceae bacterium | reverse complement strand
ACCATCTTAAGAAGTCCTCTTCTTGAATGATAGTCATTTGGATGAACCTTGAAATGCTCATTCAGGTCATTGATTCTTGCTGTAAGTATAGCAATCTGAACCTCTGGTGAACCTGTATCCTGTGCACTTGTTCCATACTTAGCTGTTATCTCAGCCTTCTGCTCTTTAGTAATCATGTTACTACCTCCTTATAATATATATGCCACATACCGAGTTATGGTCGGAGTCTTCCAAAAACACAGTATGGGTTGAAAACATTGGTATAATACCGTATAGCTCGACTTATGTCAAGTGGTAATAAATCTCTTATGTGCTTCTAATATGTCATAGTTATTTTCAGAAGCTCCATAACAAGTCATTAATTTATCTATCGTTGAACAACTGTTAGCCATCATAAGATCAAGTATTGTCATAGCTACCATTGATTCTACTACAACTACAGCCCTAGGCGCAATTATAGGATCATGTCTTCCCTTAATCTCTATCTCAGTTTCATTTAAGCTTTTATCTATTGTCCTCTGTTTCTGAAATATAGATGGTGTAGGCTTAAATGCCGCTCTTAAAACAATAGTTGAACCATCTGAGATACCACCAAGAATTCCACCGCTATGATTTGTAACTTTATCAACTATCCCATCTTCTATACAGAAGCTATCATTATTCTCTGATCCACGTTTGGTTACTACTTCGAAGCCATCGCCTATCTCCACTCCTTTTACTGCTCCGATAGACATTACAGCTCCTGCAAGTCTTGCATCCAGCTTATCAAATACAGGATTTCCTATACCGGCAGGAACATTTCCTACGAAACACTCAACTAAAGCTCCTGTCGAATCCTTTTCCTCTATCAATTTGTCTATATATTTTGCCGCCCTTTCAGCAGCCTCCTTATCCGGCATGCACAGACTGTTATTATATAACTCATCATAAGACCAGTTATTATAATCAATTACAATATCTCCTATCTGTTTTACATACGCTATAATAGATATGCCCAGAGATTCGAGCGCCTTTATAGCTATAGCGCCAGCCGCAACTCTTCCGGCTGTCTCTCTTCCAGAAGATCTTCCACCACCTCTATAGTCTCTGAAACCGTATTTCATATCATAGCCGTAGTCAGCATGTCCCGGTCGATATTTGTCAGCTATATCACTGTAATCCTTTGAGATTTGAGATGTATTCTCTATTACAAGACTAATCGGTGTTCCAGTAGTTTTACCTTCAAATACACCTGACATAATCTTAACCTTATCAGCCTCTTTTCTGGGCGTTGTATATTTGGACTGTCCCGGCTTACGTCTATCCAGAAACTTCTGAATATACTCTTCATCTAATTCAATTCCAGCAGGACACCCATCTACCACAGCACCAATTCCGGCACCATGTGATTCTCCCCACGTCGTTACCCTGAATATATTTCCAAATGTTGAACCACTCATATTTAATACCTCTATAAAAACTTAAAGAATATTATAACTTTAATCTTAAACGAAAACAAGACAGAAGATAAACTCCTGTCCTGCTCCATACTTTCCCACCACCGAATTATGCTCTTGGATGAGCCTTGTCATATACTTCTTTTAATCTGCTGGACTTTCCTCTCAAATATACCTGTGTAGTAGATATATCCGAATGTCCAAGCATTTCCTGCAGACTCGCAAGGTCTGCACCATTACTTACCATATGTGTAGCAAATGAATGTCTTATCATATGAGGTGTAATATCTTTGTTTATTCCCGCCTTCTTTGCATAAGCCTTAAGAAGCTTCCAAAATCCCTGACGAGACATTTCATCACCTTTTATATTAGTAAAAAGATATTCCGAATCAGCACACATATTAGGTCTTATTTCAGTAAGATATCTTATCAGTGCATATTTAGCAGCATTTTCTATCGGAATAATTCTGCTCTTCGTCCTGTCGTGACATTCTATATAACTTAACGAAAGATTAAGATCTGACATTTTGAGAGAAATAAGTTCGCTGACTCTAAGACCTGTTGCATATAGAAGTTCCAGCATTGCTTTATCTCTTATTTCTTTTGGTGAATCACCAGACGGTTGATCAAGAAGAAGATTTACTTCTTCAATAGTTAAAGTCTCCGGAATCTTCTTCTCTACTTTAGGAGGTTTGATTCCTTCTGTAGGATTAGTGTCTATTTTCTTATTTTCAAGAAGATATATAAAGAAAGATCGGATACTTGCTACGCTTCTGGAAACTGTTGCAGAACTCATTTTCTCACTTTCCATATATAGCACATATGATCTTAGTGAAGTCTGTGTTACATCCTTTGGATTAATCACCCCATCTTTTTCAAGGAAGCTACACATTTTCGTCAAATCACGCCTATAAGATTGAACAGTATTCTGGCTGCTCTTCTTGACCGTGGTCAAATAATCTATGTAGTTATCAATTTCCTGCTTCACTTATACTTTACCCACCACAACATTTTTGTCATATTTTCCGCTTAATGTTACAAAGCGATAGTGATATTAGTATAGTAATAAATTAACATAAAATCAACCATAATTTTTTATCAAACTCTCTTCAATCCCACTAAATTAGGGCATTTGCGCAAAATAAAGGGTAAAGCTTTTATGTAAATCACTAAATCTTGTGGAAAAAATTTTTTGTAGATTTTTTTACAAAAGGTTACCATTTTAACATAATATTAGTTAATCAATTTGTAACAGTTGTGTAATCAGTATTTGTATATGCCAGAACAGCGATAACCGATTTACTATCATTTATCCTGCCCTCATAGACATATCTAAGAGCTTCTTCAGGTGTAAGCTTAATTATATCTATAAATTCATCATCATCCCTGTTAAGCTGTCCCTTTCTTAAATCCGTGCCTATATATACTGCAGTTCTCTCACTGAACAGTCCAACAGCGGCTATTATGTAATTAATAAATACCAGCCTGCCCGGGATCATTCCCGTCTCTTCCTCCGCCTCTCTTAATGCACACTTATAAAAAGGCGAATCTATGTCCTCAAAGCATTCTCTTTTCTTTATATCAAATGTATCTGCTCCGGCATAGTCCCCTAACTCCGCACAGCCTGCAGGTATCTCAATATCATAATCGTCTAATGCATTACGATACTGCTTCACAAATATCAGCTTTCCATCTTCATCAACCAGGAGAACACCAGCTCCATTTCTGTTTTCCACATAATCATAATAAAGTGTATCTCCTTCAGGCGAAAGAAGCGTATCCTCATAAACCTTTACTCTATGTCCTTTATATTTTAACTGTCTATTCTTTAATTCCATATTCTCACCTAAAAATACCCCTTGTCCTCACAAGAGAACAAGGGGCTTCTTTTTTCATTTACTTAGCATAATCAGTTACTCGGGATTCGCGGATAAGACTTACTTTAATCTGTCCAGGATATTCAAGCTCATCTTCTATCTGCTTTGAAATATTTCTGGCCAGAAGTACCATATCTGCATCACTGATTTTCTCAGGAACAACTGCTACCCTGATCTCTCTACCTGCCTGAATAGCAAAGGATTTATCTACACCCTCGAAACTATTAGCTATATCTTCAAGCTTTGTAAGCCTTGTAGTATAAGTATCGAGAGTTTCTCTTCTTGCACCAGGACGAGCAGCAGATATAGCATCTGCAGCCTGAACTATACATGCAATAAGAGATTCAGCCTCACAATCACCATGATGTGAAGCAACCGTATTGATAACAACATTATTTTCTTTGTATTTTCTACAAAGGTCTACACCTATAGATACGTGTGAACCCTCCATTTCATGATCGATAGACTTACCGATATCATGAAGAAGACCTGCTCTCTTAGC
>DOVG01000081.1:0-4502 GCA_003520205.1 Lachnospiraceae bacterium | reverse complement strand
GAATGCTTGAGCGCATTCTGACCATAGCTTGTTCTAAACTTCATACGTCCCAGAAGCTTTATAAGCTCAGGATGAAGTCCGTGAACACCTGCTTCAAGTGCAGCAGCTTCACCCTCTTCGCGCATCTTGGTTTCAACTTCTTTCTTAGCCTTCTCGACCATTTCCTCGATTCTGGCCGGATGGATACGTCCATCTACGATAAGCTTCTCAAGAGCAACACGGGCTACTTCTCTTCTTACAGCATCAAAGCTGGATAGAACAACTGCTTCCGGTGTATCATCAATGATAAGATCAACACCTGTAAGTGTCTCAAGAGTACGTATATTACGTCCTTCACGACCTATGATACGTCCCTTCATCTCATCACTAGGTAACTGAACCAGTGAAACCGTGGATTCGGAAACTACATCGGCTGCACACTTCTGTATAGCACCAACCACTATTTCCTTAGCTTTTTTATCAGCTTCCTCCTTGGCTCTGGATTCCAGTTCCTTAATCATAATAGCTGTTTCATGTTTTACATCATCTTCAACGGTTTTAAGTAAATATTCCTTAGCTTGTTCAGAGGTAAGACCGGATATCCTTTCCAGTTCCTGTTGTCTCTTATCGGAAAGTTCTTCTACTTCAGCAGTTTTCTTAGCAAGATTAGCTTCCTTGGCTGTAAGGGACTGTTCCCTTCTTTCAAGTGTATCACTCTTCTTGTCAAGATTTTCTTCTCTCTGAAGAACTCTCTTCTCCATGTGCTGAATCTCAGCTCTGCGGTCCTTAACTTCCTTCTCGATTTCGTTCTTAGTCTTAAGAGCGTCCTCTTTAGCAGTAAGAAGTATGTCCCTTTTCTTTGACTCAGCTGTTTTTAGTGCATCATCTATTATATCCTTAGCCTTGTCTTCTGCCTTACCAATCTTGGCTTCTGCTATATTCTTTCTATATGTATTCCCCAACAGAAATCCCACTATAGCGGCAACAACAAAGGCGGCTACTACGATGATTACCCATACAAGAGTTGACACAGGAGTACCTCCTTCATATATTTAATTGTATAAAAAACGTATACCAATCTATAATATACTTTTGAATATATTATGTCAAGTGATTGTTAATCTGCTCGAAGCTGAACCCATGCCTTATCAGGAGTGAAGCAGCCCTTCTTCTGACCTTCTCATCGGTCATATCACGTCCTTCAAATCTTCTCATAAGGCGTGCTATAGCTTTATCTTCTGTCATATCCTCTTCAGCATAAACTCTGTCTATCAGTTCATCAGGATATGATACCTTAACATGTTTCATACTAAGTTCTTTCAGAATTAACGATTTGCTCTTCTGATCCATATAGGCTCTGATATAGCTCTCCGCAAATCTCTCATCATTCAGATAATTATATTCATAAAGCAGCTTAACTGCTTCTTCTATGGCATAATCAGGATATTTTTTCATCCTGAGTTTGAGCTTTATATCTTCAGCGCTTCTATCAAAATCTTTTAAATATGTAACTGCTTTATCGAAGGCATGATACTTTACTATATCCTTTACTTTGTCAATAGTCTCATCATCCACCTCTATATCATCTGCTTCAGACTTATCAAGCCCTATCTTATCCAGATCACTCTTATATATAAATCCAAGATAATCACCGTATTCATAAACAGAAAATGCTTTATCTTTCTTTTTGATACTAAGCAGACTCATATCTCACTCCTGATTCTGATTATTCTGCATCAGAAGCATCTGTTACAGCATCATCCTCTTTATCTGCATCCTTATCAGCCAAATATATTTCTCTTACTTTATCCTCTATCTCCTTCATGACATCAGGATTTTCTTTCAGATAAAGCTTGGCATTCTCACGTCCCTGTCCTATCTTCTCTCCCAGATATGCATACCAGGCACCAGACTTAGCCACTACATCGCATTTAGCTGCAAGGTCAAGGATATCTCCTTCTCTTGATATACCCTGTCCAAACATAATATCGAATTCAGCTTCTTTAAATGGAGGTGATACCTTGTTCTTCACTATCTTAACTCTGGTTCTGTTTCCTACACCTTCACCGCCTACCTTGATAGTTTCAGTACGTCTTACTTCCATTCTTACAGATGAATAGAACTTAAGAGCTCTACCACCGGTAGTTGTTTCAGGATTTCCGAACATAACTCCAACCTTCTCACGAAGCTGGTTGATAAATATAACTACACAATTAGTCTTACTTATAACAGCAGTAAGCTTTCTGAGCGCCTGAGACATAAGTCTTGCTTGAAGTCCCACATGACTGTCACCCATTTCTCCATCAATCTCTGCTTTAGGTACAAGTGCAGCAACTGAATCGATGATAAGAACATCAATTGCTCCTGAACGAACCATCGTCTCAGTGATTTCAAGTGCCTGCTCTCCACTATCCGGCTGTGAGATATACAGGTTATCTATATCAACACCTATATTCTTTGCATATACCGGGTCAAGAGCATGCTCTGCATCTATAAATCCTGCTATACCTCCACGCTTTTGTACTTCTGCTACTACATGAAGTGCAACAGTTGTCTTACCACTTGATTCAGGTCCATATATTTCTATAATACGTCCTCTCGGCATACCACCTATTCCAAGTGCTATGTCGAGACTAAGTGAACCTGTAGGTACAGCCTCTATATTCATATTCTTGGCATTGTCGCCAAGCTTCATAATCGATCCTTTTCCAAACTGCTTCTCTATCTGAGCAAGCGCAGCATCCAGTGCTTTTAATTTTTCTTCGTTTGCCATTTTAGCTCCTTTCAATAAATTCATATGGTCTTTACCCTAACAGACCAAACTTCGCAATATACCAAAATCATAGTAACATTTTGGGTTCTGACGCGCAAAATGAGTATAGCATAATAGTTAAAAAAATGCTATTATAAAAGTGTTATGGGAAAGGATATATAAATCATGTCAAACATAGCTATAATTGCAGAATTCAATCCATTTCACAATGGTCATCAGTACCTCGCTGACTATGCCAGTGCCGTTCTTGGCGCAGATAATATCATTGCGCTTATGAGTGGTAATTTCGTTCAGCGCGGAACTCCTGCCATAGCTGATAAATATACACGTTCTGAAGCTGCTCTTTCCTGCGGAATCGGAATGGTTTTTGAGTTGCCTGTAATCTATGCTACGGGAAGCGCGCGTGATTTTGCTGTTGGTGCTGTAAGTATACTTGATAAAATGAACTGTATAGACGGTCTGCTTTTTGGTGCAGAAGACGACAGAATGGATATATTCGATAAAGTATCCGATATCCTCGCCTTTGAACCGCCAGAGTATTCTATCCTGCTGAATAATTATCTGACAAAGGGCTTCAGTTTCCCGGCAGCCAGTGAGAAATCTATAGTAAAAATACTTGGTAAAGATATAGAAGGCATTATCTCTAAGCCTAACAATATACTTGCCATTTCTTATATAACTGCACTCAAAAAGAATAAGTCAAAGATAAAACCCGTTATGATAAAGAGAACTGATAAAGGGTATATGAACAGTGCTCTTACCGGTTACTATTCCAGCGCATCAGCTATAAGGAAAGCAATAAATAATTCACAGGATATAAAAGGATATATGCCTAAAGGAAGCTTTAGTGCATACGCTGAATATCTGAGAAAGCCTCTTCCTGATCCGGAATGGCTGACACCATATATAGCATCGAGACTAATCTATGACAGGAATCTTGATCCTGAAATATCAGCTCTCGACCAGACCCTGGATATGACACCTGAGCTTCTGAACAGACTTCGTAAGATGCCGCTCCCTGCCAAATACGTTGAGATTTCTGACTACCTGAAAACCAAGAATCTGACAATGACACGTGTAAGCAGAGTTCTTCTACACATGCTTCTCGGCATCAGAAGTTGTGATCGTGACCTTGCATATTCCAGCGGTTTTAGTGATTATGTAAACCTACTCGGATTAAACAAGAAATGCTCCGCTTTTCTAAAGGAGTTATCAACTGTAAGTGAACTGAAAATCATAAATAAAAAATCTGAATATAAGCCTGATACACCTCTGGGAAAGAGAATGTGGGAAATCGACAGACTCTCAACCGATTTGTATAATCAGATAATATATGATAATACAAATATACGATTAAGAAGTGAAAAAACAAATCAGGTAAGAACTATAGTTTAAAAAAGAACCTTTCGGAGCTGTTCCAAAAGGTTCTTTTTTATTCTTAATGTATAATCTACAGATTAATCATCGAGGAAGTCATCATCGTCGTCATCATAGTCATCGTCATCATCGTAATCGTCATCGTCATCATCGTAATCATCTGAAGCTGCAGGAGCTGCTGCAGGAACATCTTCATCATAATCATCATCTATATCATAATTATCCACTTTACTGTTAACTACGCTTGATGGATCACTATTTATAAGCGCAAGACTCGCTTCTACTTCATTAAGATTTGTATCCATGGTATATGCACCATTTTCAAGGCTGTCCATAAGATTCTTATAGTTCTCATTTTCTGCCTCGATAGTTG
>DOVG01000082.1 GCA_003520205.1 Lachnospiraceae bacterium | reverse complement strand
CGTCTCTCACTTACACCTGTATGTGAATCAGGTGAAGATGTTCTCCTGGTCGAGAACTTGTCTAAAGCATATGATAATAATGTTCTTTTTACCGATATCAATATGGATATAAAAAGAGGTGAGCATGTTGCTCTGATAGGGTCAAATGGTACCGGTAAAACAACTATACTCAAGATAATAAACAGACTTATCAGAAAAGACAGCGGCAAAATAACTCTCGGTTCAAGAGTTCGTATAGGTTATTTCGATCAGGAACACCACGATCTTGACACAAGCAAAACTATATTTGATGAAATGTCAGACTCTTTTCCTGATATGAATAATACAAGAATCCGAAATACTCTGGCTGCATTCTTATTTACCGGAGAAGATGTATATAAAAAAATATCTGATCTATCCGGCGGTGAAAGAGGTCGTCTGTCACTTGCCAAGCTCATGCTCTCTCCTGCCAATTTCCTTGTGCTGGATGAGCCTACCAACCATCTGGATATCCCTTCAAAGGAGATACTGGAAGACGCTATAAAGAGCTACGAAGGAACTATATTATATGTAAGTCACGACAGATATTTTATAAATAAAACCGCAACCAGAATACTTGATCTCCGTGATAGAACTCTCACCAACTATAAGGGAGACTACACTTATTACGAAGAAAACAAGGACAGACTTTATTATCTGCAGCATGAAGATGATAAAGTACAAAGCAAAAATATTTCTGAAAACCATGAACCTGCCAAATCAGATGGCAGAAAAGAATACGAAAACAAAAAGAATGAATATGCCAGACAACGAAAGCTTGCCAATGATCTTAAAAAAACCGAAAAACTTATATCCGAAACTGAGGATGATATAGCTAAAACTGATGAACAATTAAATGATCCGGCAAATGGCACTAATGCTGCTCTACTAATCGAGCTGTCGCAGAAGAAGGAAGAACTTGAAGAGAAACTTCTGGAGCTTTATTCTCACTGGGAAGAATTGCAGTAAACGAGCTTTGACACTATTATTATAATCTGCTATACTCTGAAAGTATTTCAAATATGGAGGACTAATTAAATGGGAATGAATGTTGCATGTCTTGATCTTGAAGGTGTTCTTGTTCCTGAAATATGGATTGCTTTTTCCGAAGCAAGCGGAATTCCTGAACTCAGAAAGACCACAAGAGATGAACCCGATTATGATAAGCTTATGAACTGGAGAATAGGTATCCTGAACGAACACGGTCTTGGACTTAAAGAGATTCAGGAAACTATAGCCAAGATAGATCCACTTCCAGGAGCAAAAGAATTTCTGGATGAACTTCGTGATGTAACACAGACTATAATCATAAGTGATACATTTGAACAGTTTGCCAAACCCCTTATGAAGAAGCTGGGTATGCCTACCCTTTTCTGCAACACTCTGGAGGTTGCTGAAGACGGTAAGATTACCGGATTTAAAATGAGATGTGAGAAGTCTAAACTGACTACTGTAAAGGCTCTTCAGAGCTGTGGCTTTGATACTATTGCTACAGGCGACAGTTTCAACGATCTCGCTATGATACAGGCAAGTAAAGCAGGTTTTCTGTTCCGCTCTACTGAGCAGATAAAGAAAGACTATCCTGAGTTTCCTGCTTATGAGGAATATAGCGATCTGTTAGCCGCATTTAAAGCAGCATTATAATTTTTATAAATAAAATATGCTATAATAATAGCACTGGACGTTAATTAAATAACATCCAGTGCTTCTTTTATATTTGAAACATAATGAATATCCGCATCTATTTTATCCAGTTCTTTCGAACGATTGGAATATGGAATAATGAGTCTTTTGTATCCCAGTTTAGTCGCTTCCTTGATTCGCTGGGTTATATTTCTTACTCCCCTTATCTCACCAGCCAGGCCTATCTCACCGATGATTACAGTATGTTCATCTACAGGTCTGTCTCTGAAGGATGATGCTATAGCCATCAGAACTCCAAGATCGGCAGAAGGATCATTCAACCTCATTCCTCCAGCTATATTTACATAACAGTCACAACCCGACAGACTGATGCCTCCACGCTTTTCCAATACTGCAATCAGCATATTTACCCTGTTATAATCTAAACCCACACTTGTTCTTCTTGGCATGTTGAAGCTTGAATCAGTGCATAACGCCTGAAGTTCAACAAGAAGCGCCCTGGTACCTTCCACGGTACATACAACAACTGACCCGGAAGCTGATACAGGTCTTCCACTCAGAAAGAATTCAGACGGGTTACTGACTTCCTCGAGACCGGAGTCAACCATATTAAATACCCCTATCTCATTAGTAGAACCAAATCTGTTCTTATTAGCTCTTAAGAGTCTGAAACCTCCGCTTTCATCACCTTCAAAATAAAGAACGCTATCCACCATATGCTCTAATGTTCTCGGTCCTGCAACAGTACCTTCCTTAGTTACATGTCCCACTATAAATACTGCAGCATCCTTTTGCTTTGCTATCTGAAGAAGTCTCGCTGTGACTTCTCTGACCTGGGATATGGTACCCGGAGCATTATCAATATCTGCAGACATAATAGTCTGGATAGAGTCTATAATTACAACCTCTGCTTTAAGAGCATCTATCTGTCCTTCTATATTATCAATATCATTATCACTTAGAAGCATGAGCCGTTCTTCCATCACTGTTCCTTCAGTAATTCCAAGTCTGACAGCTCTTGACTTTATCTGTGATACTGATTCCTCACCTGATACGTATAGAACTCTTGTATCCGTTTCCACAAGGTTCTTACACATTTCAAGCAGCAGAGTAGACTTACCTATTCCGGGATCTCCGCCTACCAGCACAAGTGAGCCCTTTACTATACCTCCACCGAGAACTCTGTCCAGTTCGCCTATTCTTGTCAGAATACGGGATTCTTCTGATGAAGATACATTCTTTATACTTGTTGCCTTCGGTCTTTCCGACACAGATACCGTCTTACTTGATGCTTTTGACTTTACTGTAACCTTCTCTTCAACAAATGTATTCCATGACCTGCAGCCAGGACACTGCCCAAGCCAACGACTGGATTCATATCCACATTCCTTGCAGAAAAATATCTGTTTTTCTTTAGCCACCTTGTTCTCCTTTAAATCTAAAAATGCGAACAATTTATTGTTCGCACTTTCAGTCTGATATTAATATCTTAGTTCTTTTCTATAACCACATTTATGAGATCCTTATCTTCAAGCTCTACGCTTAAGCTGAGCTTTCCTCCAAGGTTAGTCTTCATCTGACCTACATAAACATCATCAACATGAACTTTATATTCAGCCTCAGCCTCAAGCTCCAGTGTAATCTGAGCATCAGCTTCACCTTCTACAGTGAAAGTAACCTTCTTATCATCAGCTCTAAATTCATGAACAACCGTTCCAGGAACTGATTCATATACAAACATTCCATTTCTCTCAAGCTTGGTTATTTCATTAAATGTCTTGATCTTATAACTGTCTCCGTTATATTCAAATCCGTCTTTTTTAGTTTTACTTGTAAGCTCATAGTTTCCAAAGCTGAGCGATCCGTTCTCTTCTTCACGTATGAGTTCATCTATTACTGCCATTGAAATTACCTCCCGGCCATTTGTTTTCTAACTATTCCCATAATACCAAAAAAATGCATCATTTTCTACACTAAGTTATGCTGTTTTTTATTTTTTTATTTTGAAGTCCAGTTTATCCTTTCCTACAGATATACTGATGGTATCTCCTTCAGATACTTTACCACGAAGCATATATTCAGCAAGAGGGTCTTCCAGATAAGTCTGTATAGCTCTTCTAAGCGGTCTGGCACCAAACTTCTCATCATATCCTTTTTCAAATATAAATCTCTTCAGTCTGATACCGTAGCTTATATCAATCTTTAAGTTTTGCTTTACCCTTGCTTTAAGCTCAGATAACTGAAGTCCTGCTATATCCAGTATTTCAGTTTCAGAAAGAGGTCTGAATACTATTACATCATCAAGTCTGTTCAAAAATTCCGGTCTGAAGGATTTCTTAACCTCTTCCATAACCGCAGACTTCATATCTTCAAATCTTCTCTCTTCACTGTTATCAGTAATGAAACCGAGAGTCTTGGGATCAACGATTTTATTTGCTCCCAGATTAGAAGTCATAATAATTATCGTATTCTTAAAATCAACCTTTCTTCCCTGGGCATCTGTAATAATGCCATCATCAAGAACCTGAAGAAGTATATTATATACATCAGGATGAGCTTTCTCTATCTCATCAAAAAGAACAACACTATACGGATTCCTTCTTATCTTCTCTGATAGCTGACCACCCTCATCATATCCGACATAACCAGGCGGAGAGCCAATCATTTTGGATACGCTGTGTTTCTCCATATATTCTGTCATATCTACTCTTATAAGACTTTTTTCGTCTCCGAAAAGGGTCTCAGCAAGAGCCTTAGTAGCTTCTGTCTTACCTACACCTGTAGGGCCAAGGAAAAGAAATGAGCCAATAGGTCTGTTTGATTCTCTCAGCCCGACTCTGCTTCGTCTGATAGATCCGGACAAAGCCTTAAGAGCCGCATCCTGTCCGATAATTCTCTGATGCAGGGTATCTTCAAGTCTGAGAAGCCTTGACTGCTCGGACTCTGATAACCTTGAAACCGGTATTTTGGTCCACACGGAAACGACTGCTGCTATATCATCCTCAGTAACCACTGCGTTTTCTGTCTTCTTTCGCTTTTCTTTTCTTGCAGAAAGACTTTTTCTAAGATTTCCCGCCTTCTCGACATCGCCACTAAAAAGTGCTGCCTCTATGGCATCGTTCATCTTTTTCACATATGAATCATCATATTCTTCTGAAAAATCCTCAGGTATACTGCCCATTTTAATTCTGGAGCACGCCTCATCCATCAGATCAATAGCCTTGTCAGGAAGAAATCTGTCATTTATATAACGCACTGACATGTCCACTGATGCTTTTATAGCACCCTGACTAATGGTTACTCCATGAAACTTCTGATAACTATCTGCCAGTTCAGTAAGTATATCCACAGTCTCTTCAGGTGTCGGTTCATCAACTGTAACCGGCTGAAATCTTCTTTCCAGAGCCGCATCCTTCTCTATATACTTTCTGTACTCTTCAAGAGTAGTTGCTCCTATAACCTGAAGCTCCCCTCTCGAAAGTGCAGGCTTGAATATATTAGCCGCATCATGTGTTCCTTCAGAACCACCTGCACCTATAAGTGTATGAAGTTCGTCTATAAAGAGTATTATATCCGATCTTGACTTAAGCTCATCAAGTGTCTTCTTTAATCTCTCCTCGAAGTCACCTCTGTATCTGGTTCCTGCAACCATTCCATTCAGATCCAGACTTACTATCTTCTTATCACTATAATCCCCCGGCAGTCTGCCACTCACTATAAGCTGCGCCATGCCTTCTACTATAGCTGTCTTACCTACTCCCGGCTCTCCTACAAGACATACATTATTCTTTGTTCTTCTTCCAAGTATCTGAAGAACTCTCACTATCTCATCGTGTCTTCCAACAATCGGATCAAGCTCCCCTTCCTGAGCCATCTCTGTAAGGTCTCTTCCAAACTGCTCCAGCATAGATACAGTTTTTCTTTTTTCTTTATTATTCTTGATCTTAACTATATATTCAGAACTATATTTTTCAGCTTCCTTCTTACTCAGTCCCATGGACATAAGCAGTTCTACGCACATAGTCGATACATTTATATTTTTATTTTTGATTGCCTTATATATATCACTATTCATATCTCGCAGGATAGATATAAGCATCAACTCTGTACCGACCGTATCCTGTTTTAGTCTTCTGGCGTCCTCTACAGCTTCTTCTATAATCTTATCAGTTCTGTCTGTATAACCGCCTACAAAATCCAGTGGTTGAAGTTCAATAGTCTGCTCTCTGATAATAGCTGCAAGCTTCTGAAAATCCTCTGCCCTAAGCCCCGACTTCAACATTACGCTATATGCCACTCCCTGATGAACTGTATAAAGAGCAATAAATATATGTCGGGAATCAACATAAGAATTCCCAAGTCTTTTTGCGACCAGGGCAGCCTCTCTAAATACTAATCTAATTGTATCGGAAAACTTATAATCTATCACTGTTCGTCAATAGCCTTTCCTATATCATGTCTCATATACTTATTATCAAAATCTATAAGCTCTGTAGCCTTATAAGCATTTGCTCTGGCCTCGATAAGATCCTGACCAAGAGCTGTCACTCCAAGAACTCTTCCTCCGTTTGTAACAACAACCTTGCTTCCATCTTCTTTATCAGCGAATTTTGTTCCTGAATGAAATACAAAATAGTTATCCTTATCTTTAAAGTTCTCTAGTCCTCTGATTTCATATCCCTTTTCATAGGATACCGGATAACCCTCAGATGCAAGCATTACACATACTGCAGCATTATCCTCAAATTCAAGATTAACCTTATCCAGAGTTCCATCTGCACACGCAAGCATTACTTCTACTATATCATTCTTAAGTCTCGGAATTACTACCTGAGCTTCCGGATCACCAAAGCGTGCATTAAACTCGAGTACACGAGGTCCATTTTCTGTAAGCATCAGTCCACAGAAAAGAACACCCTTAAATTCTCTTCCCTCCTGAGCCATTGCATCTATAGTTCTCTGATATACATTTTCTTCACAGAACTTTGCGACTTCATCAGTATAGAACGGACTTGGTGAAAATGTACCCATTCCGCCTGTATTAAGTCCTGTATCTCCATCACCTGCTCTCTTATGATCCTGAGCAGAAGTCATAGGAAGTATAGTCTTTCCATCTGAGAAGCAGAGAACTGAAACCTCACGACCTGTCATAAATTCTTCTATAACAAGCTTATCTCCGGCATCCCCGAACTTTTTATCTATCATTATTTCTTTGATTCCATCCTTAGCCTCTTCGAGAGTATTGCATATAAGAACACCCTTTCCAAGTGCAAGACCATCTGCCTTAAGAACATATGGCGGCTTGATAGTCTCAAGATATTTAAGTGCTTTATCTGCATCATCAAAGGTCTCATAAGCAGCTGAAGGAATATTATACTTCTTCATAAGATCCTTTGAAAAAGCTTTTGATGCTTCTATGATAGCAGCATTCTTTCTAGGTCCAAAGGTCTTGATCCCTTCATCAAGGAATGCATCAGCAACACCTGCTGCAAGCGGATCATCCGGTGCCACTATAACAAAATCTATCTGATTTGCCTTAGCAAATTCTACAAGCTTCGGTGCATCCATAACAGATATATCTACACACTCAGCCAGCTCTGATATACCAGCATTTCCAGGAGCCGCATACAGCTTATCGCATAAAGGACTCTTTGCAACTGCCCATGCTATAGCATGCTCACGACCACCACCGCCTACGATTAATATCCTCATAATATTTCTCCTTCTATTCGTCTGCCTGATTATTTATCTTAGTTTGCCATATCCGGCTTTCTTTCATACTTTACCTTTCCTTCAGCTATAAGCCCTATAGCTTCAGGAAGAATCTTCCATTCCGCTTCTTCCATTATCCTCTTCTGAAGTATCTCCGGTGTATCTCCGTCCAGAACTTCAACGGCCTTCTGAAGAATAATAGGACCTGTGTCTGTACCGGCATCAACAAAATGTACTGTTGCACCTGATATCTTTACTCCCCTCTCAAGCGCTGCCTTATGAACGCGCAGTCCATAATAACCTGTACCACAGAAGGAAGGTATAAGTGATGGATGAATATTGATTATCTTTCCCTCATACTTCTGAATAACTATACCAGGAATAACAACAAGAAATCCTGCCAGCACTATAAGGTCAGGTCTGTACTCATCCAGCTTGGCAAGCAAAGCTTTGTTAAATGAAGACCTGTCAGGATAATCCTTTGGAGCTACAACCTCTGACTTTATTCCGGCGTTAGCAGCTCTCTCCAGAGAATAAACTCCATAGTTATTACTTATAACACCAACTATCTCAGTGTTTTTTATTGTTCCATCATTAACTCTGTCGATTATAGCCTGCAGATTTGTACCTCCGCCAGACACAAGAACAAGAACTCTCAACATATATCAGTCCTCCTTGGATATTAGACAAGTTCTACATTTCCATTTCCAGATATTACTTCACCTATTACATAAGCCTTATCGCCTGTTGTCTTTAGTGCCTCGATTACTTTATCTGTATCTGAAGCATCAACTGCAAGCACCATTCCGATTCCCATGTTATATGTGTTATACATCATATGTTCTTCAACATTTCCTTTTTCTGCCATGAGTTTAAATATAGCAGGAACCTCATAAGAATTCTTGTCTATCTTAACTCCTGTCCCCTCCGGAAGCATACGAGGAATATTCTCATAGAATCCTCCTCCTGTAATATGACTGCAGCCCTTTATAGTAACACCTGCCTGCTTAACAGCCTTTAATCCTTTTACATATATTCTTGTAGGCTCTATAAGAGCTTCACCAAGCGTTTTACCAAGCTCTTCATAATATGTATCCAATGACTCTCTGGACATATCAAATATCTGTCTTACAAGAGAAAATCCATTGCTGTGTACACCTGAAGACGCTATACCAACCAGCTTGTCTCCAGCCTTAATATTTTCTCCGGTTATAAGATCTTTCTTATCAACTACGCCAACAGCGAAGCCTGCAAGATCATATTCATCTTCCGGCATAAGTCCCGGATGTTCTGCTGTTTCTCCGCCTACTAATGCAGCTTCTGACTGTCTGCAGCCCTCAGCTACACCTGATACGATAGTTGCTATTTTCTCCGGATAGTTCTTGCCGCACGCTATATAATCAAGGAAAAATAATGGTTCACCGCCAGCACATGCTATATCATTCACACACATTGCCACTGCATCTATTCCGATGGTGTCATGCTTATCCAGAACAAAAGCAAGCTTAACCTTGGTTCCACATCCATCAGTTCCGGAAAGAAGCACAGGCTCTTCCATTTCCTTAATTTTCTTAAGATCAAATGCGCCCGCAAATCCACCGAGTCCTCCAAGAACTTCAGGTCTCATAGTTTTCTTTACGTGCTCCTTCATCAGTTCAACTGATTTGTAACCGGCTTCGATATCAACTCCTGATTTTTTGTAATCCATTTTTTCCTCCTATTAACAATGAATATACTTTCTTTGACTACGTCATTATAAAGTATTTATCACTCTTTGTAAACTAACAAAACTACTGAAACGGACATGCTTTGACTTTAAAAAATGAACATAATATGGTACACTAGAAAGTGGGTTACACAATAAAAACGTTTACGCGAAAGGGGTAAAGCATGAACGATAGAAATAGACCTAATATAGGTTTTTTTACTTGTCATCTTGACAATGATTATGCCTTTGAAATCTGTAAAGGTGTTGAATATGCTGCCGAGGAGGCTGATGTTAATCTCACCATATTCCCCGGCATGTTTCTAAATGCATTTTACAATGATCCGGTCAATGCCAAATACGACTATCAATATAATTCCATTTTTTATTATGCAAATAAGAAATCTCTTGATGCTCTGATAATATCCATAGGATCTATCGGCAGTTTTCTGTCAGCAGAAGACAAGAAAGCATTTCTGGATTCTTTTGATATACCTGTTATAACCGTCGAGGCAGAGATTCCGGGCTATCCATTTCTCTATACCGAGGGTTCTTCAGGAATGAGAGCAGCTATAGAGCATCTCATCAAGGATCACGGCTGCACAGATGTAGGTTTCGTAAGTGGACGTCTTGAAAATGCAGATGCTCTCGAAAGATTCAATATATATAAAGAGGTACTTGCCGAAAACGGAATCGAATATAACGAGAAGAAAGTTGCCTATGGTAATTTCTCTGAATTTACAGAGGAGCTTGTAGATAAGATGCTGGATAATAATCCAGAAATGCAGGCGATAGTTTTTGCTAATGATACCATGGCCATCGGAGGCTATAATGCCATCAAAAAAAGAGGTCTTGTAATCGGTAAAGACATCCTTGTTACAGGCTATGATAATACTATTACTTCTTTATCTCTTACACCTCAGCTGACTACAGTAGATAACCGAATAATGGACCTCGGATATAATGCCGTATACCAGGCTATAGAACTTATCAACTCAGGAAAGACTTCTATGTCAATCCTGCATTCAAGCCTGATAAAAAGGCTGTCCTGTGGTTGTAACCCTGCCACAGATAAGCATATGCTTGATGACATAAACAGCAACATAGACTCTTATGATGCGAACTCACTTAGCAAAAAATTTAAAGACATTTTTATGAATCACTATTACAATACATTTTATTCTAATCAGCTATTTGATGTATTGGATAAATACTTCAGTATATTTATGGATATTCTGTATACTGATCATAATTATACAAATGATGAACTGATTTACAAAACTGAACAGGTTCTTAACAGCGATATCATTATATACTATTTCTCACATAACAAAATGATTTATCTCATGAATATTTTTTCCAACTTTATGTTGAATCTTAAAATTCCTGATGATAAGCATCATAAGCTGGAATCTGTATTTAATACTATCCTTGCATATCTGTCATTTTACATATCTAATGAATATATATCAGAAGTTAAGCTGAACAAGGAAAATGTATGGCAGTCCATGAGACTTACAAGAGATACTCTTCTTACTGCATATGATGATGAAAAATGCTACAAGCTGATAGCTGAAAATCTATGTACATATAGCGGTTTTAAGAGTGTGTATGTTTATCTGTATGATGAGATTCCAACAGTTATGGATGACGGTATGTGGCATATTCCAAAGTATATTCTTCTGCAGACCTACTGTAAGGACGGAAAGGCAAGAGTACTTGATGCCTCCAAACGTATTCTTCCATCACATATGATATTCAATAACAGGAACACTCCAAATGAAAGAAGGCACACCATGGTGCTTACTCCTCTCTTCACTAACGAGACACAGCACGGACTGTTCTTATGTGAAACTGATATATCAAAATTTAACAAGGTATACTCTTCATCACTTCAGTTAAGTACCTCATTAAAGTTCCTAAGTCTGATGAAACAGGAAATGGCAATTCAAAACAGACTCGAACAAACCATGAGTGAGATTCGTGAAAAGAACGACCAGTTAAATGCTATTTCTGTAACAGATGAACTGACCGGACTTTATAACAGACGTGGATTCTTTGAAGCCGTAAAACAGCTCATTAATAACAAAAGTTATTCTGGCAAAAAAGGTCTTATAGGTTATATCGATATGGACAATCTGAAACAGGTCAATGACCGTTTTGGACATAAGGAAGGTGATTACTCACTTGTCAGTATAGCTAATACTCTTAGAAAGAGCTTTCCAAAAGGAACTGTTATTGCCCGTATCGGTGGTGACGAGTACGCTATTTTTACACCTGATATGAAAGATGTAAAAATGAAGAATATAATCGAAAGTATGTCCTACTATCAGGATAGACTAAATGAAACAAATAATAAACCATACTACATAGATTTCAGTATTGGTATTCAGGAGCTTGTGCTCAGCGATCATTTAAATGTTGAAGCAGAATTAACAAAAGCTGATTCTATGCTATATGAAGACAAAAAGAATAAACGTAAAGACGTAACTAAAACACTGTAACACAACAAAAATAACTTACCTAATAACTTCGTCAGATCTGTCCATCACCTTTATATCAAGTCCGTTATTCTTCTCATTTTCAAGTTTTTTTGCAGTTCTATCAGGACTTATAGATGGACGACTGACGCTCTTTTTAGGCATGCCATCCTCTTCTTCAAGTTCAAGTCGCATCTGAGCCTTTTCCTCTTTCTCATGAGCCTTAGCCTTTTCTCTTTCTCTGTAAAGCTCCATAGACAAAAGGTCACTTAATTCAAGTATCTGAGCATATCTGTCATTTGACTTAAGCCCATTTAAGTTACTCATAAGTTCAGCCTTATTCTCAGAAATATCTTCTATCTTCTTTCTGAGAGTGCTCCTCATACGTGAGTACTCCTGCTCTATCTTCTCGTAAGAATCCATAACAAGATGGTCAACCTCTGTCAGCATTTCATCTGTATATATAAGTGAAGCTGCATATATATCTGAAGCTGTACGAAGAGTCTGTTTCTCTTCCTGTGACAGTTCAGACGCCCTGAACGATGGCGGTTCATCATTTCTTCTTTTTGTCACTCTGATTCTACTGGCAGTCTTCTCAGCCCTGTAAAGAATCTCCTCAGCTTCTGACTTAGCTTCCTCGATAATACGAGCCTTCTTGTCATTTGTTTCCCGATAGGTATTTAGTTCATTTGTAACTACTTCTTCTATATTATCTATTAACTTGAGAAGTTCCTGTCTGTCTAAAACAGCCTTTTCTGAATTAAATGCAGCCGAAGGAGCATCCTGAACTCTTGTTTTCAGCCCCTCCAGAAGAAGCTCAGCTCTTCCCTTTTGATTCATTTTATTCTCCTAAATCTATATGTACTTTTTTACTCCGTAAAATGTATAGGTCATCATATGTATAAGACTTTCTATCACGCTTAGACCTACATATCTATAAACATTATAAGTCATAACAGCAGATCTGAACTTGTTACCCGATTTACTTCCCGGCGAAACTCTGTAGAAAAGAAGCGGTCTGTTTATACCCAAGGCATACTCACCTTCCCGAAGTATTTCCAGCCATACCGCATAATCCTCATGCATTTTTTCTCCATCAGGAAAAGGGTGTTTAAGAGCAAGATCTTTTCTTATAACTACCGATGAGCAATTTATCTGATTAGTTTTTAAAAGGTCATGGTATGTAACGGTTTTTTCACATCTCACATATTTTCCCTTTTTTATATGACCATCTGTTTCGTAATACAGTCTCCTTCCGGTAAAGCATATACCCGGTGCCATATCAGCTCTGGTATACTTCCGGATAACCTGCATCTGAAGCTCCAGTTTTTCCTTATCCCAGTAGTCATCTGCATCAAGTAAGGCTATATATTCACCTCTTGCTTCCTGAATGCCTCTATTCCTGGCACTTGAAACACCCTGATTTTCATCCAGATCAATTATTCTGATTTTGGGACTATTGCCAAGATATGGAAGAGGTCTGCCTCCATTACGAATAACTATAATTTCAAGATTATCATATGTCTGGCCAAGCACTGAAGAAACCGCTCTTTTTATATAGTTTTCACTGTTATAGCTAGGTATAATAACACTAACAAGTATATTACTATGATGAAGCATACATATTTCATCCCTTTTAACTTATTTTACCCATACTTCTAACGCACTCAAATAGTATAACATACATTTATCAAAAAACAAGAAAAAGCCGGCTGGCATATCAGCCGCCGGCTTCACATACTTTATTTCTATCCTCTCTTAAGGAAATCAGGAATCTTGATATTTTGATTAGATGAAGGCTTTACGTCGAAAGTATCTTCAGCTGGAACAGCTTCCTCAACTGATTCACTCACTTTTGCAGTCCCAAGATTAAGAGGTACTGCAGTTGCCTTCTTACCACTTCCAATTGTAGGGCTCTTTAATGTCTCGCCAAATGTAGGAGGTGTAGGTGCTGTCTTCTTAACAACAGGTGTTACAACTGAACCACCTTTGTCTGAATCTTCAAGACCTGTAGCAATAATTGTTATGCTTACATCCTCTCCTGCTACATCATTATCAACAGTACCGAAGATAATATTTGCTTCCTCTCCAGCAACTTCTGAAAGGTATGTAATTGCATCGTATGCTTCAACGATACCAACATTTCCTGAGAAGTTAACGATAATGTCTGTAGCTCCATCTACTGTTGTTTCAAGCAGCGGTGACTCCATAGCAGACTTGATAGCATCAACAGCCTTATTATCTCCACTTCCATAACCGATACCGATATGAGCAATACCCTTATCACGCATAACTGTCTGGATATCAGCAAAG
>DOVG01000046.1 GCA_003520205.1 Lachnospiraceae bacterium | reverse complement strand
CGCCTGCTTTTGTAGCGTCCATCATGATATTCTCTGTAGCCATGAAAGGAATCTCTTCCATGAACTTGGCATATATAACCTTATCGTATACAACAAGACCATCAACGACATTTAAGTACAGATCAAGTATTCCATCTACAGCAAGGAATGCTTCCGGAACTGATATTCTCTTATTTGCTGAGTCATCAAGTGTTCTCTCGAACCACTGTGTAGATGCTGTAATTGCCGGATTGATAGCATCAGCTATTACATAGTTTGCAAGAGAAGCTATTCTCTCACTTCTCATAGGATTTCTCTTATAAGCCATAGCAGATGAACCTATCTGGTTCTTCTCAAATGGCTCTTCTATCTGCTTCAGATGCTGAAGCAGTCTTATGTCGTTCGAGAACTTATGTGCTGACTGAGCGATTCCTGCAAGTACATTCAGTACTCTTGAGTCAACCTTACGTGAATAAGTCTGTCCTGATACAGGATATACATCGTCGAATCCCATCTTCTCTGCAATCAGCTTATCCAGCTTCTTAACCTTATCGTGATCTCCATTGAAGAGTTCCAGGAATGAAGCCTGTGTTCCTGTAGTACCCTTGGAACCGAGAAGCTTCTGCTGTGATATCATATACTCTACATCCTGAAGATCCATATATAATTCATTCAGCCAGAGAGTTGCTCTCTTACCTACAGTAGTAGGCTGTGCAGGCTGAAAATGTGTAAATGCGATAGTTGGAAGATCCTTATAAGTCATAGCAAACTTTGAAAGCTCGTTTATAACATTTAGAAGCTTCTTACGAACCAGCTTTAGTCCTTCTGTCATAATAATAACATCTGTATTATCTCCTACATAACAGCTTGTAGCTCCAAGATGGATGATACCTGCTGCCTTAGGACATATAGCTCCATATGTATGTACATGTGCCATTACATCATGACGAACCTTTGCTTCCTCAGCCTTAGCCATATCATAATCAATTTCTTCTGCATGGCTCTTTAGTTCATCTATCATCTCCTGATTGATTCGTGGATTACCATTTTCATCAGGAAGCCCCAGCTCCATCTCTGCCTCAGCAAGTGCTATCCAGAGTTTTCTCCATGTTTTGAATTTCTTGTCCGGGGAAAAGATATACTGCATTTCCTTACTTGCGTATCTTTCTGAAAGTGGACTCACATACTTATCATGACTCATAATTTTTCTCCTCAAATATTTTAAATAATTATTTACATCTGCGAATTAAACAGACTCTTTATCTTATAAACGATATCCTCGCTATCTGCATTTATTGTAGCTGCTTCATTTATCTCAGACAGCTTCTTCATAGCATCTGTATCGGCATCTGATGTATAACTGATGGTATATACCGGAATCTTTGATTCGGTAAGTGCCGGTGTTATAGTATTCATGCTATAACCAACATTCTGACAGCCATCACTCAGAAGGAATATCATTGCTTTAGCATCAGGGTTACTCTTCTTAGCCTCTTCTATCATTTTCATGGCAACAACTACTGCATCATAGCTGGCAGTTGAACCAGTGGCTGTAAGACCATTTATACCACCCTGGAAGAATGCTTTCTGATTAAGATCGAACTTGGCTATCGGAACCTCTATGGTAACATCGTCACTATAGCTTATAAGACCTACATAGTTATTCTCGTTGATATACTGCATACCATTTGAGAGCGAGGACTTCAGCTGATTGATAGGATCACCATACATACTTCCACTACAGTCTGCAACGAATACAGCGATTATATCCTTACCGTTATCCTTGTTGGACTTATACATCTCAAGTGCTTTATTTACTTCTGAACCTGTAAACTGTGCATCTGATTTGTAATCATCATTTGCATTAAATCCATACTTCGTAGCTATGCTCTGTGAATCAGAAGACATCAGATAATCATTTATTATTCCTGCTGCTTCTATCTCTTCTTCACTGAGGTAATCTTTATTTACAAGATATAGCGGATTATCATGTCTTATACCAAATGGTATAAAATTATAGAGCTTATTTATATTCGGCTCATTTGTATATGTCTGATACTCAAGAATCATTCCATCCAGAGTACCCTTCTGCGCACTGTCTCTCATCTGCATGGTGTTATATGCAACAAACGGGATATTCTGCTGGAATCTCTTGAATGAATCAATACCTGCATCACTGAACATATTCTCATCGCCCATCTTGAGAATCGACAGAAGGAGGTTCATACCTGTTGAACTTGTCTGAGGATTAGTATAACCGATATTTATCTTACCATCCTGAACTGCTTTTATAATATCCTCAAAGTTCTTATACTCACTATTCTTATCTATAAGAATTCCTGCGGTATTACCTACCAGACGCTCATTCAGCACAGTAACACTTCCGCCATTGGCATTTACATACTCTCCCCAGAGATAGTTAGATGGTGTAAAGAGCTGCGGAGTATGCTTATTGGAAATGATATAATCAGCAGCCAGACCTGATGTTACAGGGCGAACCGATAGCGCTACAGTCTTTCCGCTCTTAGTAGTCGGTTTCTCTCTATTAAACTTGTCAGCCACATCTATGAGCCATGCTTCATACGTATCTCCTGCTTTCTCAGGTGAAGTCATTATCTCTATATTTATATCAGCTGAAGCATTAACTGCCAGCGGATATTTACTTATTTCCGGAAGCTCATCGTAAAGCGTATTATCATCGAGAGATATAGACGCCTTGGTCGGGGTATTCTCATATACCTTTATATGCTTAAGCATAGTGTCTACGGTTTTACCTTTTGAAGACGATTTAAAAATAGCCAGTATACCCAGAACCAGAACAATTACAACTGCAAATACTATTCCAAGTATAGCAACCACATTAGTTTTTTTCATGAGCCAAGAGCCCCCTTTCCTGAATTTCTCATGAGTTCCAGAGCTTCTATCATATCATCTATTTCTCTGGTATCATAGTCTCTGGATGTATCATCATAAGTCACCGTAAGCTCGACCAGTTTATTGAACTTATCAAGCAGATGCTGTGATTCATCACATATTCTTCTTACATATCCCGAATCTTTTCCCGAGATATAATCAAATGTCTCCATATATTCAGCTACATTTGTAGCATTTCTTATCATCTGATTTTCTGTGAGTTCAAAAAGCTCCGGAAGCTTGCTGTCTTTATCCATTGAAGAGAAATACTTTTCTCTGGAAGCAAGACTGTCAAGCATATTGAGCATGACAGTTCTTTCTTTCGAAAAGATATTTTTCTTACCGGCTTTCATAAGTCTGTTTCTTACTTCTGTTATATTTCTCTTTTTCTCATACTTATCTTCTTTTACTACAGTAACATTTGAATATATAGTAAAAGCAGCCCATAAGAACAGGAAGATAACTGAAAGTACAATCGATAATGTAGATAGCCCGGTATTTGCTTTATCATGAGCATCAAAAAGCATTCCGGTAAACATCTTGAACAGCATGACAAGAGCGAGAATAGCAATACTTATTAAATTGACTTTTATCAGCTTTCTTATATTCATATATCAGAATTTCCAACCCCATTTATTAAAATAAATAATGAGTGATCTTATAAACCTTGCAAAACCTTTCAGGTGATGTGTATTATCTCTTGACCAGTTATGGTATGCATTAACATATGGATAATAAATGATTCTTTTATTATCAGCCAAAACCTTCTTCGAAAGGTCTGAGTCCTCACAATATATAAAATACTCAGGACTAAATCCATGCACCTCTTTTAAGTATCCGGTCTTAGCTCCAAAGAAGCAGCCTGTACAGAATTCGATGTCTGTCGCATCAGACAGATTCTCATCCGTTCTGGAATACTTTCTTCTTAACCACTTAAAGCCCGGCAGATTACCTATAAAGGAAAATCTTATACTTGGGCCGTACTTCGGAATAGGCTGAATCGAACCATCATTACTCAGTATCTTAGGAGTTATGAGTCCTGTGTCCGGATTATCCGTCAGGTACTCAGCCATCTGTCCGAATACATCCTCGTCTATATATATATCAGGATTAACTACAAAATGTATATCAGACCGAACTCTTTTAATTATATAGTTATGTCCATATCCAAAGCCTCTGTTGACATCTGAATATATAACCTTTACCCGGTCTGAATATGTACTCAGAATCTCAGGTGTAATATCTGAGGAAGCATTGTCGTAGATATACAGTCTGAACTTATAATTCTTTTTTTCTGTTTCCCTCAGTATAGAATCAATACACTTTTCTATTGTTTCAGCATTATTATATGTAACTATGCTTGCAGTTATCTTCATATAAAGATTCTCCGTTTCCCAGAAGAAGCCTGTCAGCACCAGATCATCTGAACCGCTTTTTTCACAAGCCCATTTTTATAAACTCCATACTTCTGGAAGAATTCCACTTTACGAAGCTTATCTGCCATGATCAGTTCAGAATACTCGCGCAGCATCTGTACTGTTTCATCGCCCTTTGACTGTCTTATATAATTCTCATATCTTTTAAGGATATATCCTGCCTGACGATAGCTCTTGTCCATATCCTTCAGAAACTTACCTCTGCCAAGGTCGAATCTTTCTTTATATTCTGCGGCACTCGAAGCGGCATGTGCCCCAATCATATTACCGCTATGCTGTCTGTATCTGATAAGCGGCTCATCCAGTAGTTTGACCTTACCTGTTGCAGCTATAAGAACTGCAGCATAGTGATCGTGCATCAGCAGCATTTCTTCTGCAGGAGCCTGCTTCAGAAGATCAGCAGCCGCCTTGTTCAGCATCATGGTACAACCGGTAACAGTATTCTGAATAAGCAGGTTACTGAGTCTGTCTTCTCTCGGAAGCTTCTGATAATCATAGAAGGAATCGGCTATCTTCTTTCCTTCCGCATTCATAAGTGAGAGGTCTGTATGCACAAGGATAGGAGTCTCTTTGCCATACTTCTCTTCACATCTCTTCATATAATTATATGTGACAGAAGTCTTACGTCTGTACCACATATCATCCTGATCAGAAAACATGACATATTCTGCATCACTTAATGAAAGGAGCTTCATAAAGTTCGCCGCAGGACTACCGGTTGGTTTTCTGTCCTGTACTATGACAACCTCCATCGGATCAGGTCTTTTTGCTCTGTAATACTCAAGTCTCTTCTGAATTATATCCAGAGTCCGGTCAGTGGAACCATCATCTCTGATGAGCAGTCTTACATCTGTGTCCATCCCCTCACGTTCCTGAGTTACCAGAGACTTTATCTGTCTGTCTATATATTTTTCACCATTATATGTTGCCAGTAATATATCTATCATGTCGTTCCCTTCGTTATTCATTATGACAATTATATAAAGTTTTCTCCGTAATGCTCCATCTGTTCTTCCACTTCCTTATCAAAGGCTTCTGTAGAATCCTTTTTAAATATAACGATAAGTGTCTGGAATATAAGCTTTATATCCAGCCATAAGCTGTATTCCTCGATATACATGAGATCAAGCACAAGCTTATCCTTAGGAAGTGTATTATACTTTCCTGCTATCTGGGCATAACCGGTTATTCCCGCCTTAACTCTGAGTCTGTATTCAAATTCTGGTAATGCATTTGTATAATTAAATATATTTGCGAGCATTTCAGGACGAGGACCAACTATCGACATATCGCCCTTTATAACATTCAGAAACTGAGGTATTTCATCTATTCTGAAACGTCTCAGGATTTTTCCTACTTTAGTAATTCTCTCGTCATCAACAACCGAAAGGTAATTCTCTACATTTTCCTTCATGGTTCTTATCTTATAAACCGAGAAAATCTTTCCTCCTCTGGTAGCTCTGTTCTGCTTGAACATAACCTTGCCGCCATCCTCAGCCTTTACAGCTATAGCAGCTACAAGTACTAATGGTGCTGTTACCACAAGTGCTATGACTGAGATACAGATATCGAATACTCTCTTCACAAACTTCTGCTCTGCAGTAAGTCCCATAGAAGAAAGCTCCAGAAGAGATACATCATCCAGCATGACATGATGTGAATTAAGCTCAACTACATCAGCCATTTCAGGATTGATATATACATTCTTCATATTCTGATAACAGTACTCTACTATCTGAGTACGCTCCTTTACAGGAACATCATATACGAAAATAGTATCATACTTAGGAATGATTTCTCTTAGAGAATCATTTCTGTAATCTATATTTCTGCATATTTTAAACTGCAGCTTATATTTCTTTATACTTCTGCTTATTTCATTCAGGGATCTTTGAGAAGAAGTAATTATAAGACATTTCTCAGGATCATAGATTTTGAAATATACCCAGTTGCCACCATAAACGGCTATTTTAATAAGTATTATCTGTATACCGCAGATAATAAGAATCAGCCATGGCTGCTCCAGAGTAAATTTAATATTGTTATGGTCATTTGTGTTCATGACCATAAGCATTATGTATGCAACCAGATCTGTCATAAAAGCAGCCAGTGATAGAGAAATGACTATCGGCTTGCTCTTTCTTTTGCCTATATCATAACCACCATATATCTTGATAAACAGATATCCGGATATAAGGTAACTCAGAGTTGTTACCGCTGCCGTTCTGGATATCGAAAGAAGCTGCCAGTTACGTATAGCAAAAAGACAGTAAAATGACCAGTATACTAAAAAATATAAAATTATCTTAAACAGTAAAACTATAAGGTTTTCACACTGTCTGAGTTGTTCTTTCATAGTATCATCCTTTGATAATAAACTATGGGCATTATAAAACAAATGTCTGCAACTTTCAAGAAATCACTGAGGTCTTATCCCGAAGCACTATGGAAACAGCCTTTCTGATGTTAGATACCCTTGTTGTTTTATAGCTTCCGCCATATTCTCCATCAACAGTCCATGGCACTTCTTCCTTACATTTGACTACCACTCTTGATGATTTTCTGAAAACAATCATCTCATCTGACAGATCATCTATCAGAAGACTGTTTATAATTCTTTGAAGTTCTATAGGATTCTCAGGTGTTTTAATCAGTACTGTCTCGAATTTGCCGTCAGAAAATGACATATCCTTAGAGCCGATATTCTTAAATCCTCCTACAGACAGGGAATTAGTTATCTGACCATATATAAAGTCACCTTCAATTATCTCTCCATCAAACCACAGTTTCATCCTGTAGCTTTTCAGATTAAAAAGCGTCTTGCTTGCTTCAAGCACATACGCAGCATGTCCGAGGGCATTCTTTAGATTCTGTGGGGTCGAATACGATATATCTGTAAATGCGCCAAATGCAGCTACATATATGAAGAATGTATTCTCCATACGTCCTACATCTACATGACATACCTCTCCACTTATTATGTCTTGGGCTGCCTGAACAGGATTCATACTCATCCTGAGGCTTCTGGCATAATCATTTGTACTGCCGCAAGGAATATATCCCAGATGAATACGTCTCTTTATCTTACGCTCAACACGCATTATACCACCCACGGTATTGTCCAGAGTTCCATCACCTCCGGCACATACAACCAGGCTGAACTGCTCGGCATGAGAATATATATACTCCTCAGTAGCCTCCTGGCTCTTAGTCGGATATACCTCAACTATGTAACCGGCATTTGAAAAAATCTCTATTATATTTATCAGATCATTTCTGATAACAGTTCTTCCGGCTTTTGGATTTACAACAAAAAGAAGCTTCTTACTCATAGCAGAAAACACTCCTATTCATTATTTATTCTTTTCTCCACGACGTTTTAGATATCTTTCAAGTCCACGTCTTCTGAGCTTACATGAAGGACACTCTCCGCATCCATCTCCCATGATTCCATTGTAACAGGTCAGAGTTTCATTTCTTACTATATCAAAAACTCCAAGCTCGTCAGCAAGCTCCCAGGTTTCTTCCTTATCTATCCACATAAGTGGTGTTATTATATCAAACTGGTAGTCCATTGCAAGGCTTAGTGTAGTCGAGAGCGACTTGATAAATACATCCCTGCAGTCAGGATAACCCGAAAAGTCACTCTGGGATACTCCTGTTATTATATCATTTATTCCATGTGTTTTTGCAAATATCGCTGCATAGGTAAGGAAAAGAAGATTTCTTCCCTCTACGAACGAATTCGGAGTTCCTTCCTCTGGAGCTTCCTTATCTACCTCTATATCACTTCTGGTAAGTGAATTGGGCGCAAGACGATTAAGCTCCTGCAGATTAAGTACTATATTCTCAGCGCCCATTTTCTCAGACAGACGCTTTGCACACTCAAGTTCCTTCTTATGTCTCTGTCCATAATCAAAGGAAACTGTATATACCTTTTCATATCTTTTTAATGCCCAGGCAAGACAGGTTGTGCTGTCCTGTCCACCACTGAAGGCTACTACTGCTTCTTTCTTATTTTTCATAATTACGGCTCTTTCTATAATTTATGTAAAAAGATGCATCGATTTGATTTGCAAATCAATACCTACTATACCACAAAAAATCATCTAAATTGTATTTATGGCTCTACTGTTCTGAAGGTTTCATTTCCAGCATTCTGAATAGTCTGTCCTGAAGCTGCTGATCTTCTTTGAATGCGCCTCTGAATGTAGTGGTCATTGTAAGTGATGTATTATTCTTGATACCTCTCGCTGTCATACAGCTATGCTTGCCTTTAATTACAACAGCTACATCTGGTGACATGGTGGCTTTCTCCATTATATAAGCTATGTCACTGCCTATCTTCTCCTGTAACTGGAGTCTCTTACCTACCATATCTGCGATACGTGCTATCTTACTAAGACCTATAACTCTTTCTCTCGGGATATATGCAACTGCCACCTTCATATCGTACATGAGTGCCATATGATGCTCGCAATAGCTGAAAATCTCTATATCCTTTACGAGAACCATATCTCTGTCTGTAGGCGCATCAAATGTCTTACTAAACATAGCAGCTATCTCATCATTTGTATAGCCTATTCCTTCAAAGATTTCACTGTACATTCGGGCAACTCTGTCCGGCGTCTCCCGTAAGCCTTCTCTATCGGGATTTTCGCCGATTGCCTCAAGTATTCCTCTTATGTGTTCTCTTATCTTTGCCTGATCGACTGCCATTTTATTATCTCCTTTTTAGCTGTTATACTCCCCGCATATCAGGGTCCCAGATAATCTTATGCTGCTGAAGCTGAAATCTGACACCATTCATTTTATTATCCATCATGAACTGAACTATATCCTTATACTCAAGTTCACCATACACCGGACTAAGATATACTTTTATTTTCTTTTCTATTAAAGAATACCGGTCGATTATCTCCTTTGCCCTGAGCATGTCCTCCACTGTACCTACTACAAACTTCACAGTGTCATACTCCCGCAGATAATCATAATTATCCATCAGCATCCTGTCCTCCATAAGACTGGATGGACATTTGTAATCCAGTGTAACACTAAGTTCATCGGTAAGCCCCAGCGTATCAGAAAGCTCTGATAACTCCTTTATACTTACGGCACCATTAGTTTCTATCTCAACCTTATGGTTCGTACCGATAAGCTCTGCCACAAGGTCTGTGACAGCCTGCTGCATCAATGGTTCTCCACCGGTAAGCGTAACATTGGTTATTCCCGTATTCTTAACATAATCGACTATATCTTCCAGACTCATAAGCTCATGAGGAGCATCCGGCGAAAGCGCCCATGCGGTATCGCAGTACGAACATCTAAGACCGCACCCTGTAAATCTTATAAATACCGCAAGCTCTCCGGCCAGTCTCGACTCTCCATTTATGCTTACAAACTTTTCTGCTACTCTGAACTTCTTCATAGCAGGTACTCCGCACAATTCTCAGGAGTCTCAAAAACTCTCGCACGGATAACCTTGTATCCTTTTTCTGTCATTGCATCATAGAAATACTTTGCCAGATTCTCTGCGGTCGGTCTGAAAGGGAGTTCAACCATATGGAAGCCTTCACTATATAAAGCCTCTACCGTAGTCTCTTTCAAACTGCCTTTCTCTATAATAAACTTATGATCCAGCTTTGAAGTCTCTGACTTCAGGTCCTCTTTCAGGTCTCCGAAGTCCACCACCATTCCTCGTGACTGTCCGCTTTCCTGAAGCGTTTCTGAACCAGCCTCAATCTCGACCACCCACTTGTGACCATGAATATTCGCACATTTTCCATTGTAATCCTTTAGAAAATGTGCACTGTCAAATTCTGATTTTGTTCTTAATATATACATACGAAAATCCCTTCGAAAAATGGCGCAGTTCACCCGCGCCATTAGTCCTGGTATTTTTATAGTAGGAAGGCACAAACGAACTACTGTTAATTATTTTTTATATTCTTATATTCCAAGAAATGATTTTACTACTTTTTCCATTTCTTCTTTATCACATACTGTATCATGAACAACAGGTGCTGTTCTGATTTCTTCAACTGCATTAGGAACTTTAACTGCCGACAGCTTCTCCAGCTCATCTACAAGCTCGAAATCACCTTTTGAATCAAGGGATGCATCAATTGCCGTCATCACACTTCTCGTAAACTTGTATGGACTGGCAGTGGATGCTATAACTGTTGGTGTTGTATCTTCAGTTTCTTTCTTATATTTATCATATACAGAAACTGCAACAGCTGTATGTGTATCTATCACATATCCATCTTCATTATACAGAGTACGTATAGTCTCAGCTACTTCATCAGTATCTGCAAAGTTACCATAGAACTGATACAGATTCTTCTTCATTTCATCTGTAATCTCATAGCTTCCTGTCTCGTTCAGACTCTTCATAAGCTCTGAATTCTTCTCTGCATCATTTCCAGCTATACGATATATAAGTCTCTCAAGGTTGCTGGAAATAAGTATATCCATCGAAGGAGAAGTTGTGAGAATAAAATCACGATTTCTGTCATACTTTCCGGTAGTAAAGAAATCATAAAGGACTTTATTATCATTAGATGCACATATGAACTTTCTTACAGGAAGACCCATAAGTGATGCATAGTATGCAGCAAGTATATTACCAAAATTACCTGTAGGAACAACTACATTTATACTGTCTCCGGGAGCTACTGTTCCTGCCTTTATAAGTCTTGTATAAGCATATACATAGTAAACCATCTGAGGAACAAGACGTCCTATATTTATTGAGTTAGCTGAAGAGAATATGAAGCCTTTTTCTGCGAGGTAGTCAGTCAGTTCTTTATCAGAGAACATCTTCTTGACACCTGTCTGAGCATCATCGAAATTACCAGTAATACCGGCAACAAATGTATTCTTACCCTTTTCTGTAACCATCTGCTTTTCCTGAATAGGGCTTACACCATTCTTTGGATAGAATACAGCGATACGTGTTCCGGGTACATCAGCAAAGCCTGCAAGAGCAGCCTTTCCTGTATCTCCTGAAGTAGCTGTAAGAATAACTATCTCTTTATCCATGTTATTCTTCTTTGCTGCTGTAGTCATAAGATATGGAAGTATTGAAAGAGCCATATCCTTAAAAGCTATAGTCTTACCATGAAACAGCTCAAGTATGTATGCTCCATGATGATACTTAAGCGGGGCTATCAGGTCTGTATCGAATTTGCTGTCATAAGCTCCATCTATACAGTATTTAAGTTCTTCTTCTGTAAAGTCAGTGAACATACGGCTCATTACTTCATATGCCACTTCTTTATAGTCCATTTCCGCAAGCTCTTCAAACGGTACATCCAGTTCCGGTATTTGGTCAGGAACAAAAAGTCCTCCATTTTCTGCGAGTCCCTTAAGTATCGCTTCACTTGCTGTTGCTGTTTCTTCTGAATTTCTTGTGCTTCTGTAGATTAGGTCCATTATTTTTCCTCTTTCTTTATTAATCCGATGTATTTGAATTAGATGATCCGCCCGAAGACTTCGAACCGGTATACAGATATACATCTCCCTGCTGTCTACCAAACTGCAGAGCCTCTGCATGTGTATTGAAATAAATATCTATACTGTTACCTGTAATAGCACCACCTCGATCTTCAACAGTATAAACCATACCATTGATAATCATCTGTGTACCAAATGCATATCTTCCGTCAGCAGCAATCGTATGATTAGGTGTAGCCTTCTTGCCGCATGCGGTGATACCATTTGTCTTACCGCAGCAGATAACACATGGACAATATCCTGTAAGAACGAATTTTCCAAGATATTTACCTTCTGAATTGCTTGCATACACGCCTCCAGCAACACCAGGATTTGCCGTAATTGTAACTGACTGATTCTTATTAACTGCTTTTATCTTATTAAGAGCATATTTCTGATTTCTCTTTCTTGCTTCATCACCCTTAGTAGTTCCCCTGCTACTATTACTGGTATTAAGAAGTTCCTCCAAAGC
>DOVG01000088.1:11859-14660 GCA_003520205.1 Lachnospiraceae bacterium | reverse complement strand
ATTCAAAATCTAAAATAATTAACTGCATTGTTATAGCAGATATCTTCTATCATTTTGCCCAGGAATTCCATATCACATGGATACTCTCCTCTTTCCACGGCAGAGCCAACCATGTTGCATAGAATCCTTCTAAAATACTCATGTCTCGGAAATGACAGGAAGCTTCTTGAATCAGTTAACATACCAACAAAGGTTGATATCAGCCCCATATCAGACAGAGCCTGCAGCTGCTGCTCCATCCCCGTCTTATGGTCATTAAACCACCATGCACTTCCCAGCTGAACCTTACCCTTTATTCCTTCTCTATTACCCTGATAATTTCCTGCCATGGTCATAAGCATGGCAGCATCCTTAGGATTAAGATAATAGAGAATAGTACGTGGAAGAAGATCTTCTCTATCCATACTGTTTAGTAGTCCCGACAGCTGAGGTGCATAATTAAAATCATTTATGCTGTCATACCCTGTATCCGCTCCAAGTATCTTAAACATTCTGTCGGAATTATTACGGATAGCACCTATGTGGAGCTGCATAGCCAGACCTTCCTTAGCATACAGCTTCCCCAGCTCACCAAGTATATAACCCTTAAATCCGGCAGCTTCATCGGATGATAAAGAACATACCGGGCATCCATCTAGGTCTGAACTGTCATCACGTCGTTTTCTGAATATCCTGTTTGCCTCGTCCCTGTCTATAGCCCTGTAAAAATCAGACTCAAGACTATGATCCGTTACCCGGCAGCCATTTTCTATAAAATACTTAAGTCTCTTCTCAAGTGCTTCAAGCAGACTATCAACGTCTGTTATATCTACCCCTGATACCTCTGACAGCTTATTTATATAGCTGTTAAATGTATCCTTCTCGATATCCAGTACACCGCCCGGTCTGAAGGACGGTCTTACGCTTATATCCTCAACTTCTTCTTTTATCAGCTTATGCCATTTAAGATCATCCACCGGATCATCGGTTGTACATAGCACCTTAACCTTCTGCATTCTGAGAAGGTTTCTAGTGGAATACTCTTTCTTCTGAAGAAGTGCATTACATCTGTTCCATATATCTTCGCAGGAATCCGGACTCAGGGCATCATCAATATCAAAATATCTCTTAAGTTCAAGATGTGTCCAGTGATAGAGAGGATTTCCAAAAGAGTTCTGCACTGTATCTGCATAAGCAGCAAACCTCTCATAATCCAGTTCACTTTCACTATTATTTCTTCCGGTAACCAGTTCTTCAGGATAACCCATTGCACGCATGGCACGCCATTTGTAATGATCACCACCCAGCCAGACTGCTGTCATATTCTCATACATCCTGTCCTCATATATCTCCTGGGGATTTAGATGATTATGATAATCAATTATCGGCATTTTAGCTGCATGCTCATGATATAGCTTATAAGCCGTATCATTTTGAAGTAAGAATGAATCATTTATAATGTTTTTAATCTGCATAGTAAGCTCTTTTGACTCCCTTCGCTTATCCCAAACGATGCTTCATTATTCATCTTCACTAAGTCTTATAACATTTTCGCCATCATTAAAGCTCTTCCACTCCTTCATAGGAGTTCCATCTGCATCAATTCCGTTAGGATCACCTGTCTTTATAAAATCAGCGAAATAGTTACACATCTGCCTTGCCAGATCAAAATGTTTTCCTTTAAAAGGTCTCCAGCATTTCTGTATAGATTCAAACCAGAACCAGAGATCTACTGAATGGAAAGTTCCCGGATTATCCTCTCCCGGAATACTTGGATCAAAGCAATAAGCGTAGAACTTTCTGTTTCTTCCCTTAGCTCTGTCTTCCTCTATAGCCTTCACAAGCGTTTTCTTAACACTTCTTTCTACTATATTTACACCATCAAATGTAAATTCATCACTGGTATATCCTGTCATAACCGGAACATCCGGACACTTTCCTGAAACCAGTCTATTGATCGGATCATCCAGATAATGCTTTCCATCTCTGATAGGAAACATTTTCTTAGACATATCAGGTGGCATATTCGGAGCCATATTCATTGGTGAATACTCTCCATAGAGATCCCGTATCTTAGCAGCATCTATGGCTCTTGCTTCTTCCAGGCTGTTAACACCTATATACTTGAAAAATGCCTCTCCATTCTTCTCTGCTTCTTCCAGAGTAATCGGATTGAATATATCACCCGGCATACCCTCCATACTTATCATTCCACTATAGATAACAGCACCCTTCACGATATCGTAATTATCTTCACAGGTAAGCTGCTGAAGTACACTTCCACCACCTGCTGACTGACCTGCTATAGTAATCTTCTCAGGATCACCACCAAAAGCAGCTATATTTCTATATACCCAATGAAGACCGGCCTGCTGGTCAAGTAGTCCGAAGTTTGCAGGTGCATCAGGATTTTCCTTTGTTATCTCCGGATGACACAGAAATCCCATAACAGCAAGTCTGTAGTTAACACTTACTACTATAACTCCTCTTCTTGCCAGACGTTCTCCATCGAATTCCATCTCTGCTGTATAGCCCCACTGGAAAGCTCCTCCAAAAAACCATACAACTACAGGAAGCTTCTCATCAGCGCTCTTTGCCGGAGTCCATACATTTAAATATAGACAATCCTCATCCATAGGAATATCCGGATCTACATGCCACTCCTTACAATACACATCTGTTCCTACACCAGGCTGATCCTGCATAGATATCGGTGCAAATTCCTGAGCCAGAAGTACACCATCCCAGTCTTCACATGGTTGAGGTGCTCTCCATCTGTTTTTTCCTACAGGAGGTGCTGCATAAGGTATTCCCTTAAAAGC
>DOVG01000088.1:3018-11756 GCA_003520205.1 Lachnospiraceae bacterium | reverse complement strand
ACTCCCCTTACTGTTCCATTTTCCACCTTCACTTCTCTGATCATTATCTTCTCCTCTGTTTCATATGTTCTTTCATAACTACTTTGCATTTACTATATCACTATAAAATGGTACAACCGGAAGACATTCCTCTGAATAAACATTTGCTTCCAACGGACTATCATCCCATGCATAGCTTATCGCCTCTGCATCGGCCGGAAAATAAACTGTTATTACATTCTCATCTACCAGGCTTGCCTTTGCCGCATAAGACTTTTTATCCTTCCAGTAGCAGAAGCCCTGAACATTTTCCTCATCTCTTGTATCATCCACTATTACACCGATACCATGTCCAAGTGTCAGTCTGATACCATCATTAAATGTCACCCTGGCGGTCTTTGTTCCCTCGGAAGCATCACTTATAACAATATCCTGAAGTTCAGGTCCAGGGATATATTTTCCTTTTCCATATACCAGGTCTGCAGCTGCGAGAGCCGCACGCCTTCCCACTTCCTTCTTATTAGTCGGGTGAAGATCATTATATTCTCCCAGATCATAAGCCTGTATCATTGCTGTGTATGGAAGCTCGGTACATTTTCTTTGTTCTTCAGTGAATATAGGTCTTCTTCCGAAATAACCATTTCTGTTTCCATCATTAAATGCAGCTATCTGAACAAACATGAATGGAAGTGTGTCATCTCCCCACAGCTCTCTCCAGTCCTTGATCATTGCCTCGAATTCGTCTTTGTATGTAGCATATTCATCAACATTTGATTCTCCCTGATAGAAGTAGAAGCCCTTACATTTCTGGCGTCTCAAAGGATAAATCATGCAATTATATACACCGGTAGCCTTATATGAGAAAAATGTAAGATTCTCGATAAATGGCATCTCCTTAGTCACTACATACTCCCACTCACCTTCAAGTGAAACTGTAGCTCCATCAGGTCTTTTTATAAGGTACTCCTTACCTGGCATAAAGCCGCCTTCTCCTCTGAATACAAGGAATCTTATCTCAACTACATTCTTTCCTTCCTTCAGAAGTCCCTTTGGAACCTTATATATTCTTGGCGGATACAGATATCCTGTCTCTCCTACGAATTCTCCATTCACATAGACCATATCTGAATCAATAAGAGCACCCAGATAGAGTTTAGCGTCATCCTCACTCCAACCTGCAGGAAGAGTGAATTCTTTTCTGAAATAAATAGCAAGGCATCTTCCACCCAGCTCTGTCCCTTCAAAGAATCCTGGTACATTAAATGTACCCTTCGGTTTGTCAGACATATCCTCTGAGAAGGAAGCATCAGCATCCTGTCTCCATGCCATATCACCCTCTGCCTCAGTCTTAATGGTAGTCTGAACCCATTCATCATTCTTGCACTCTTCATATTCATCTACGTGAAGTCCAAGACTTCTCATGGTTTTCTCGCTTACCCATGACTTGACTGGAGTTCCGCCAATTGAAGTATTATATATTCCTACCGGTACATTCTCATTTCTTTTTATCTCACTTGCAGTAAAAAATGCAACTGCACCAAAATCCAAGATTTCCGGCATAGCAGCATAGTACCAGTTTCCACCTTCTATAAGCTCTTCGGTATAATGAAAATTAAACTTTTCCGGAACTTTAAACAGCCTTATATCCTTATCATTCGTACTAACCACCTCATCAGCATATCTTTCCATAGTACGATTTAATGGCAGTTCCATATTTGACTGTCCGCCACACACGAATATATCTCCGTATGTTATGTCTTTTATAACTACACTTCCGGTATTATCGGTAATCGTCAGTGTATAATTCCCACCAGCCTTTTCAGACGGAAGCTTTACTTCAAAATATCCATCCTCATTAACATCTGTGCTTCCCTCATATACCGTTTCCTGAGTCTCAGCAGTAAGTTTTACCGTTACCTTACCTTCACCATATCCCCATACTGTATTTTCATCTGTTTCCCGTTGAAACATCATTCTATCACTGAATATACTTGATAATTTAATCATGGAAACTCCCCATTTCTTATACAATTATTTTCTTAAGAGCACTTCTGACAGCTCCAGGACCAGTAATCATCTCTGACAGATAAGACTTTATCAGGTCTCCCATACTGCCCATCTCCAGAAGATTAACTCCAAACAGTTCTTCTCTGCTAAGTATCCAGTTTACACCGGACATATCTGTGATATCTTCACCCAGTTTAACTCCATCCATGGCAGTTCTAACCACTTCCAGCATCGGGTCAGCGCTGAGCTGCATCTCTTCTCCTGCATCATCAACTGCTATCAGATACCTGAGCCATGCTGCTATCACAAATGGTATAATCTTCATTTCATCGACTTTACCTTTGCTGCTGTATCCTCTGATAGTCTCACCAAATCTTATAGCAAGCTTCTGACTTGTATCTGTCGCTATTCTCTGCGGTGTATCAGGAAGATATGGATTTGGAAGTCTTTCTTCCAAAACTTCTTTTATGAAAGCATCAGGACTGATTATTCCCGGACTTATCACAACAGGCATTCCTTCTTCACCCAGTTTATATACAAGATTTCTTAGATCTTCATCCTTCATTTCATCAGATATCTTGTCATATCCGAGCAGACATCCCAGAATAGCAAGTGCCGTATGAAGTGGATTCAGACAGGTCATAACCTTCATCTTCTCAGCTTTATTAACTGTATCTCTGTCCGTCATATATACACCGGCATCCTCAAGTGGCGGGCGTCCATTTGGAAAGCTGTCCTCGATTACCAGATACTGTGGTATCTCTGCATTTACAAATGGAGCGATGTATGTATTCTTACCTGTAATTATAGGATTCATATCTTCGATTCCCAGTCTGGCAAGTTCCTCTGCAACACCGAGGTCAGGTCTTGGAGTTATCTTATCTATCATTGTCCAGGGGAAGCTGACTTTATTCTCGTCTGATATATAATTCAGAAATCCCTCATTAACAAAGCCTTTCTTCTCCCATTTTCTCGCCATAAAGAGAACTCCGTCTCTTAGCTTCATGCCATTCTGACTGCAATTATCCATGCTTACCAACGCTATAGGGGCAGCATTTCCCTTATATCTGGCATATAACATAGCCGTAACAACACCCATAGCTGTCGATACTTCTTCCGGTCCGGCAGCTATATCTTCCTCGACCCATGGAAGAGTATTTCCGGATATATCAGTGCATGCATAGCCTTTTTCAGTGATAGTGAAGGAAATCATTTTAAGCGAATCTTTGGCAGCTATATTTATAAGCTTTTTCATGCCTTCTTCATCAGCCTTAATAGCATCACCGATTCCGGCAGTTACTGTTTTAGTGCTGTTACCATCAGATTTAAGTCCTACTGACAATGTAAGAAAATCATATGGATCATATATCTTATCAATTATTTCTCCGTCAAAACAGTCAGAAGCGATAATACCCGTTTTCAGTTCGCCTTTTTCAATCAATGAATCAGCAAGTCCTGCTATGAAACCTCTGAATATATTTCCTGCTCCAAAGTGAACCCACTCCGGTTCTTCTGATGTTGCTTTTCTCACAGCCTCTATATCATATCCCGGAAGCTTTACTCCCGCTGCTTCCCATTTATTTTTATCTTCTTTTATACCATTAATTGTGAGTTTCAATTCTAATTACCTCTGGTTTTTAATTATCCTAACTTATCTAAAGTATCCCAAGCACCAAGGATATACATGATTCCAAGTGCCCTGTCATATAAACCATATCCAGGACGACATTTTTCTCCCCATATATGGCGGCCATGATCAGGTCTGATATATCCATCAAATCCAGCATCATGATATGCTTTGATTATATCGAGTATCCCTACGTCACCATCACAGTCACGATGGGAAGTCTCACTGAAATCACCATTCGGAAAATGCTTTACATTTCTTATATGGGCAAATGCTATCCTGTCCGCATGTCGTCTTACAATCTCTGCTACATTGTTCTCAGGATTTGAACCCAGAGAACCACTGCAGAGGGTCAGACAATTATATGGATCATCTACCATATTCAGGAATCTGTCTACAGACTCAGCATCAACAAGCAGTCTTGGCAGTCCAAATATATCCCATGGCGGATCATCCGGATGTATAGCCATTTTGATACCTGTTTCATGACAAACAGGCATCAGAGCCTCCAGAAAATACTTAAGATTTTCCCATAAAGTCTCTTTATCAACCTTTTCATATTTCTTAAAAAGGTCGCCCAAAACAGCCATTCTTTCAGGCTCCCAGCCAGGCATTGTATAACCTTTACATTCTTTTAGAATATACTCAGCCATTGCTTCTGGACTATCCTGTATCTTATTCTTTTCATAGTAAAGCGCTGTCGAACCATCCGGAAGCGGATGGAACAGATCTGTTCTTGTCCAGTCAAATACAGGCATAAAGTTATAACATACAACCTTTACACCGAACTTTGCCAGATTACGCAGAGTCTCTTTATAGTTTTCTATATAAAGGTCTCTGTTTTCTCCTGCTGTCTTGATGTCATCATGAACGTTTACAGATTCAACAACTTCCATTCCAAATCCGTACTCGTCCAGTTCATCCTTTACTTTCTGTATCTCATCTATCTCCCATACTTCTCCGGGCTGTTTATAATGCAGCGCCCAGACGATTTCTTCTACTCCGGGTATCTGCTTTATGTCCGAAAGAGATACAGAATCATTGCCGGTACCATACCAGCGAAATGACATTTTCATTTTTTCTTCCTTTCTAAAAAACTATAGTACTAAAGAACAACACTTTCATCAGGTCCGAGATATGACTCAAGAAGTCTACTGTCCTTCTTAACAAGTAAGATTCTCTCAAGCACATTTTCCTCTGCTGTTCCTATAAATCTGATCACATTTATTCCTTTTGCAAGGCTCACAGTTTCTGTAACAAGTCTCACATGAGAAAGAACTCCATCTGACCAGCTGTTATGCACTCCGTTTATCAGGTCTTCCGTAATGATATCTACATTCTTCGGTTCTTCCTTATTAACACTGAAGCTTAGTCTTACCGGTTTACCGAATTCATAAGCATGTGTAGGAAGTAACTGGAAAGTTATATCATATTCTCCAGACTCTGATATATAAAATGTATAATCAAGAGACGCATATGTATCATCCCCACTCCGGGACTTACTCTTATAGAGCTTAACTGCATCTTCTTTTCTTCCCAAAGCCCTAACTATCCTGAACTGCTCATCAGGCGTATCTTTTTGGGATGAAAAATGTGACGCATCCAGTACTGCTATACCGTCTGATTCGATACATACATTTTCCAGATGTTTATCTTCTTTATATGCACTTACCTGTTCTATCACCGATGCATCAATGCTATCAGGTATTATTTCTATATCTGCCTTACCACCAGCATATACCACTGAAATACTTAAAGTCTCGTCCGCACCGGTCAGTCTGGTCTTATCTACTTCTATGGTTATATATTCAAGCGGATTGTCCTGAGACACTACTCCGGATGACTTATCAACACTTAATGCTTCAGATGATACCTCTACCCGGTACTCAGTCTCTTTATCACCTGTTGCTGTAACAAATATCTGTGCTCTTTGCTTCTCTGATAAAGCATTTCCATCATAGAACTGTCTGATATAAAGCGTCTCCTTTGTCCATTCCTGACCTGATGTAGCACCTGTTTCACCAACAAGTCCAACCATAAGTCCCGAGCCTTCTTTTGGAATTATCTCCTCGATAACCGGATTTGAAGACTCCTCTGAATTCCAATGCTTGAAGCCGATATGTTCTCCTAAACCGAAGCCATACCATTTACCTGACGCAGCACTATGCAGCTTATCTTTAAGCTCACTATCTTTCTTTAAAGCTTCTCTCATAAGCTCTGCATACTTATTTGCTGCACAGCTTCCTATAGATGCATAGTAATGATTTAAACTCCTGTATATCCATAGCTTTATGAGATTCATTCCGGCAAGGATATTGTAGGACATAAGCTCTGTATAGGCATCCTTATACTCTGCAGGGCATTTATCTTCGTATTCCTTACAGATTCTCTCTATTTCCTCTGCTTCCTTCAGTACTTTTACTGCTTCATAATAATTCTGAGGATGATATACTTTATCATTCAAATGCTCAGGTCTTCTATTATGAACCAGTCTGGTGTAGCGGTTATATATATCTGCCAGAGTATCTAATTCTTCGTCTGAAAATGCACCGCCAAACTGCTTTTTCATCCACAGCTTTAGATAATCCATCGTCTTATCCTGCGCTGAAATGCCCCACTTATCATAGTCATAAGCAAGATCAAGAAAATACGAAAGCGGCATTTCCTGAAGTCCAAGGTCTCCAACATTTACTATCCAGAGATCCCTCACTCCCTTCTCATAAGCGGAACACATTTCTTCCCATACCTCTGGAAGATAGGTACAGTTTATCCACTCATAGGAGATAGGTTCTCCATGATAATCAAAATGATAATACATTCCGAAACCACCTTTATGCTTACGCATATCTTCATCAGGCAGACTTCGTACATATCCATGATTATCATCAGTCAGCATAAGAATTAAATTTTCAAGATCTTCTGTCTTCTTAAGTCCTTCTGTCTTCTCATCTCCATAATAATATGCTTCAACCTCTTTATAGAGGGCTATCATTCTTGGAACCTCTTCCAGATGTGGATTTACTTCTTCAGCTATAAGCTGATTCTGAGTTTTCAGAACATCCTTTATCAGTTCTATGTTATCCTTAAGAGTAGCCTTTTCGCCCAGTATCATGGAATCTCTTTCTCCACGCATACCAACAGTAATGACATTTTCCAGATGTCCATTTCTCTTCAGACCATCTCTCCAGAATCTGGTTATTCCTTCCTTATTGGATCTAAAATCCCATGCATCTCCATAGATAGAATCTTTGCCTCTTACATGACTGTATTCCTCACCATGTCTGAGGCATGGTTCATGATGGGAAAGCCCCATTACAACACCAAGCTCATCTGCCAAAACAGCACTGGCGAGACCCGGTCCGTCTTCAGCAAAGCATGAAGACCACATAGCAGGCCATAGATAATTACCCTTCATTCTGAGCAGAAGTTCGAAGATTCCTTCGTATGCTTCAGCCGTAAAACCACCAAACCTTTTAGTACACCAGTTTCCAAATGCAGGCCACTCATCATTGATGAAGAATCCTCTGTATACTACTGATGGTTCTTTAGAGATAAATGTATCCTCAAAGCTTATCTCTATTTCCTTCTTTGCCGGTATAGCCAGAGACCAGTTGACAAGAGGAGAAACCCCTAAAATGTCAGATATATGAAAAAGACCATATATCGTTCCTCTCTTATCACTTCCGGCAATTACTATGCATTTTCTTTCATCTATCGTAATCGGAAAGAATCCATAGACTTCACGCTTTCCCTTTATACTTTCAAAAGAGACAGCTCCCTTATCTGATAATTTCTGCAGAAGAGGACTCTTTCCTATAGTGCCATAAAGAACAAAAACTTTATCAGCTTCCTGATTTTCATCTGAAATGCTGTCATAATCTTCCCGGGACACCATTACAACTTCGGCATCTGTCACAAGTCTGATATCTTCCATAACCTTTTCAGATATCTTACGAACGCCACTGAAAGACTGATTCTCGTAAACAAATACTACTTTAGTTGTTTTACTAATCCTGATTTTACTGTCACACATTTTGTATTCCTTTTAAACTCTTTCATACTTCAGATAGTTCCATGAACCACCTGCAAGACTTATACCATCTCCTACTTCATGTATTACAGGCTTTACCTTGTCTGGCTCAGCCATAGAGTTACCTGCTTTCAAATCCTCACCTTCCATGGATATGTGGGAGACAAGTCTGTATCCATCCAGTCCGTCCATCTCCAGTTCTGCTGCTGCATTGATTTTTCTATTTACTGCAAATACAGAAATAGTTTTTTCATCCTCTGACAGAACCGCAACTGCATCTACAGATGGAACACTTTCTGCTTTTCCTTCTGTAAATCTATCACACTCTACTTCAGCCTTTACTGCAGTTCCTCTACCATTTACCGATGTATACATGAATGGATAGAATATAGTCTGCTTCCAGACACCACCACCAGTTTCAGTCATTATCGGTGCGATTACATTTACAAGCTGTGCAAGACAGGCTATCTTAACTCTGTCAGAATGCTTCAGCAGAGTTATCATCAGATCCCCGACTACAATAGCGTCTTCAAGATTATACATATCCTCAAGAAGTGGAGGTGCTACCTGCCATGGCTCCTGCTTCTTATCCTGCTCATTACTATGGAACCATACATTCCACTCATCGAAAGAAAGCATTATGTCCTTATCCGACTTCTTCTCCTGCTTTACCTTGTCACAGATATCTACTACTCCGTCTATAAATTTATCCATTATCATAGCGGAGCCAAGATACTGCTGTGAATTATTATCAGGATTTCCGTAGTAGCTGTGAAGCGAGATATAATCAATATGTTCATATGCTTCTCGAAGAACTGTCTCCTCCCATTCACCAAAGGATGGCATATCAGGACCGCTGCTTCCACATGCCACAAGCTCGATAGATGGATCAACCATCTTCATCAGCTTTGCAGTCTCTGTGGCAAGTCGCGCATATTCAACAGGTCTCTTAGTTCCTATCTGCCAGTTTCCGTCCATTTCATTTCCGAGACACCATACCTTGATACCAAAAGGCTTATCGAAACCATTCTTTCTTCTCATATCTGCATAATATGTATCCGTTGTAGAATTACAGTATTCCACAAGATTTCTTGC